>JBAVMZ010000269.1:0-5596 GCA_049690595.1 Occallatibacter sp.
TGCGGTTGGCGCGGTTCACCGCGGTGCGGGTCTCGGTCTGGCGGGCGCGCTTCAGCGCGGAAACATGGTTTGCCATTCTTCTTCCTTTTGAATCCTGAGCCCTGTCAGGGGATTTCTGTCTCTCAACCCTGATGTCAGGGAGAAATGGAGCGGCTGAAGACACGGCGCCGGCCGCATCCCTCGCAATTTCCTAGTCTACGGGAAAGCCGGCCCAGGGTCAATGGCGCCGCGCCCGCCACAGGGGCCCGTGCAGGCCCCTGCGGCAGCCCGTTCCTCAGTGCACGTCGATCGATTCGATGGCGACCCCGGTCGCCGCATCCGTTGCGAAGTTCAGCACATTCCCGGCGCCGGGCCGGTCCAGTTGCGCCTCAATCCAGACGGCGGCCAGGCCGGAGCCGGTCGGGGGAAAGAGAATCCGCGTGGCGGTCTGGCCGTTCACGCGCAGCTCGGCCAGCCGCGGGGCCGGCGAGGGATTGGCGTAGACGATGCGGACCTGCGCCCAGGGTGCGCTGCTGGCGGCCACCTGCGCAAAGCGGGTCTCCGGGTCGCGGATGGCCTGCTCTTCGGCGGTCTTCGGCGCCGCGGGGGTGTAGTGGCGGAAGCTGCCCTCCGTCCCGCGCACCAGCAGCAGCACGCCGTCCTGCGCGGGGATGGTGGTCTTGAACTCGGACGGGAGCGCGCCGAGATCCTTGCCTGCGAAGACGTCGCGAACGGTGGCCGAGTCGCCGGCCAACCCAAGGTCAGCCCACTTCACGCTCATCGGTGCGGGGAAGTACGTCCGGTTGAGCAGCACCACCGCGCGGGCGCCCGGCTGGGCGAGGAACTTCGACCAGACCTCGAGGCCGGAGGAGATCTCCTTTGCCTTGAAGGCCTGCAGGCCGAGCGGGTCCTGGTCGATGGCAATCGTGTCGGGGTTGGTCAGGGCGGCCAGCGTCTCGGCGTCCAGCTTTGTCAGGTCTGCCCCGACGAGCAGCGGCGCGCTGGAGACGGCCCAGAGCGCCAGGTGCAGCCGGTTCTGCGCGGCGGTCAGGCCGGGCATGCCCAGCACCATCATGTCCGGGTCGTTGTAATAGCCGGTGTGCTGGGCTTCCGGGTGGATGCCCTGGTCGAAGTTGGCCAGCATCTTCTCGAAGGCCACCTTCTTGCCCGCGTGCACGCTGCCGGCCACCACCGGGTCCACGATGTCGCCGCTGGTGCGCCAGATGGACTGCGGCGCGGCGCCCACGCCCGGTCCCCAGCTCCACGGGCTCCTGCTGCCCCAGTTGCAGATGGAGTAGTAGAGCCGTTTGCCGCCGATCTGCTCGGCGCGGGCAATGGCGCGGGCAATCTCGCCGTACTGCACGGCCGGGTCCAGGTTCCCCTTGTCCCCGCCGCACCAGTCCACCTTCACGTAGTCGAAGCCCCAGCGCGCGAACTGGAGGAAGTCCTGCTCGTAGTGGCCCTCGCTGCCAACGTGGAAGTAAGCCGGGCCGAGGTCGGGATACATCGAGCAGCCCTCCTTGCCGGCGTCGGTGTAGATGCCCGCCTTGAGGCCCAGCTTGTGGATGGCGCGGACGATATTGCTCATATCGCCGGCCTTCTCGCCGGGCTCGATGGCCGGCCAGGCCTTGGGATCGACGACGATGTTGCCGTCGGCGTCGCGCTCGCCCAGCCACCAGCCCTCGTCGATGTTGATGTACTGGTAACCGGCCTTCTGCAGGCCCGAAGCGGCCATGGCGCGGGCCTGCTCGATGGCGATCCCGGAGTCGATGGTGTTCGAGAAGCTGTTCCAGGAGGACCAGCCGAGGGGCGGCAGGGCGATGCGGGCGTTGACGGGCTGCGAGCCCTGGGCCGCAGCGGGCCCGGCGCACAAGCAGAGGGCCGCGAACAGGGTGGCCGCGGCGGTGGTAAACGCTTTCTTTGGCAGGTTCATTCCGGTCTCTTCCTCGTCCACAATCCGTGGCGATTTCACGCGGGATGTCCGCTCCGCGCTGCCGCGAAGCCCGCTCCCGCTCGCCCGCCCATTATTGCATGGGGCTCCCCGCGGGCTGCCGCAGCTTGCCGACGCCGTGGCCGCTCTGCCAGGTTCCGCGCCCGCAGCCGCCCTCTCTCAGGGCAGTTTTGTGTGTTCTCTGTCACAAAACGGCACCCTCGGCCCACAAAGCATCGGAGCCAAGCAAGTCCAGTTCCCCGGCGCGGCTCAGCCGGCTTCGGTCCGCTTCCCCGCCGAAGCCGCCCATGAACTCTCGCCAGTCCCCCCCACGGCCGCCGGTTTCCCCTCCGGTGACTCGAATCTGCCAACTGGCCGGGCCCGCTCGCCTTGAGCCACCGGAAAGGATCTCCCCCATGTCGTTTCCACTCTCGTCTACCAGGCAACTCTCGCTCTATCAGCGGATTCTTCCCGCGATCGCGCTGGCGGCCTGCACCCTTCTGGCCGCATTGCCGGCCAGCGCCCAAACCGCTCCCCAGCACCGGCCCGACGTCTTCACGCCCACTGCCCGGGCGCAGATGCGGGTGATGACTCCGCTGGCCGTCACCAGCGGCGAGGCAAAGCTGGTTGGCCGCTATCCGGCCACCGCCCGCCTGCGCGTCGTTCTCGGCCTCACGCCGCCGAAGATGGCCGAGGAAGAAGCCTTCCTCCAGCGCCTTCAGGACCGCAACTCGCCCGACTTCCATCGCTATCTGAGCCCGGAGGAGTGGAATGCCCGTTTCGCTCCCTCGGAGGCCGACGAGCAGGCGGTGGTCGACTGGGCCACGGCCAACGGACTGAAGGTCGCCCAGCGCTTCGCCAACCGGCTGATCGTCGATGTCGAGGGCGACGTGGCCGCCATCGAGAAGGCCTTTGCCATCCAGATCAACCGCTACCAGGTGGGCCAGTCCACCGAGTACTCGAACGACCATGACCCGGCGATTCCGGCGCACCTGCAGCCGATCGTCCAGTCGGTGGGCGGCCTGAACAACATCGAGCGCGCCCACTCGCGGCACGAGGGCGACCTGGGCAAGCAGGCCCCGGATTACGTCCCCGGCCCGACTCGGGCTGAAGGCGCCTCGCTGAGCGGCGATGCCGATGAGAAGGCCACCGCCGCCCTCGCCGAGCCCGCGCCGGAGCGCGCGGCCATGGAAGGCGACACCAACCTGTTGACCGGCGAGGAAGAGAATCCCACGCCGGCGATCACCAACGGACGCATCGATCCCACCGACATCTACAGCTCGTACTCCTACGACTACGGCGCGCTGCAGCGCCAGGGGCACTGCTGCAACCCGGCCAACAACCCCGGCGGTTCCTCCCCGCTGAGCTCGCTGGCCATCGCCACCGCCTTCGACTTCGCCAACTCGGACCTTACCGGTTTCCACACCCGGTACAACTACCTGGCCTGGAACGTGCACCGCTGGTTCATCGACGGCACGCCCTCGTGCTGCAACGAGGAGACGACGCTCGACCTGGAGTGGTCCATCGCCACCTCGAACAGCTTTAATTCGTCGAAGTCCACGGCGCAAATCTGGATGTACGAAGGCGCCAACAACAACATCTCCACCTTCACCGATGTGTACAACTTCATGCTCTCGGACGGGCTGGCGCGGGTCTTTTCGACCAGCTGGGGCTGCGCGGAGCTGAACTGCACCTCGGGCTCGACCATCAACACCGACCACGCCATCTTCAACGCCATGGTCGGCCAGGGATGGACGCTGCTGGCCTCCTCGGGCGACGGCGGAGCCACCGACGACTGCGCCACCCGCAGCGTGGACTATCCGGCCTCCGATCCCGACGTGGTGGGCGTGGGCGGAACCTGGCTGCAGCTCTACTCGGGCGGCCAGTTCAAGGCCGAGACCGCGTGGCAGGGTTCCAACGCGCCCGGCTCCTGCGCCAAGAACAACGGCGGCTCCGGCGGCGGCTGCAGCGTGGTCTTCTCCGCGCCCGGCTTCCAGAAGAACCCCGCCTGCGGCGCCGGCTCGCGCAGCGTTCCCGATATCGCGCTGAACGCCGCTGCCGGGCAGAACCTCTTCTACAACGGCGCCTGGACCGGCGTGGGCGGCACCAGCATCGCCACCCCGCAGGTGGCCGGCTTCATGGTGCAGGAAGACGCCTACCTGCTCTCCATCGGGGTCGGTTGCGGCACGCACTACGGCAACACCTGCGCTCCCATGGGCCAGGTGGACTGGATGCTCTACGCCATCGGCAACAATCCCACCTACGCGCCGCACTTCCCCTACTACGACATCACCCAGGGCTGCAACAGCAACGATATCGTCGCGGCCAGCGCCTTCTTCCCCTACTGCGCGGAACCGGGCTACGACCAGGTGACCGGCTGGGGCACTTTCAATGCGCTGCAACTGTCATGGGCCATCTCCACGGCCTACGCCGGCGACTTCGGCGCGCCCAAGGTGACCTTCTCCGGGCCTCCTGGGTACGGAGCGGGCACAACCTGGTGGAACTCCAACCAGGAGCTGACCTGGAAGGTGGCCGACACCAACAACGGCGTCTATCCCTCGGTGGGCATCGCCGGGTTTACGCAGGTGCTGGACGGCACGGTCAACGATCCGGCGAAGCAGGCAACGCCGGGAACCGGCAACGCCTTCTACAGCGGCCCGCAGTTCCCCAATGCCACCACCGGCTACATGTGGCTGGCGAACATGGGCCAGGGCTGCCACCGGGTAACCGTCGATGCCTGGGACAACACCGGCTTCAGCTCCGGCAACCAGCGCTCGAACCTGCTCTGCTACGACACGGTGCCGCCAATCTCGGGCGTCATCAACTATCCGCAACTGAACAAGCTCGGCTGGGCCTCTGCCGCGGTCACCGTGGCGGTCACCGCCTCCGACCCCGGCTCCGACAGCTACGGCGCCAACGGCCCGGTTGGCTCGGGCATCGCCAAGACCCTTTTCGCCGTCGATCCTAGGGGCAACTGCAATATCCACGACCAGCGCGCCTGCACCGTTTACACCAAGCCGTTCCTGCTCTCCACCGAGGGCACGCACCACGTCACCTACTTCGCCGAGGACAAGGCGGGCAACTGGAGCGCTCTGGGCAGCGAGACCGTCCAGATCGACCTCACGCCGCCGGTGACCACGGCCGCGCTCTCCGGCCTCCAGGCAGGCGTGAACTACGCCGGCCCGGTAACCGTGACCCTGACCGCGACCGACAACCTGAGCGGCGTGGCCGGCACCACTTACTCGCTGGACGGCGGCGCCAACACCAGCTACACCGCGCCGTTCACCGTCACCCCGGTGGGCAACCACACCGTGACCTTCTTCAGCGTGGACAACGCCGGCAACACGGAGACGGCTCACTCGGTCACCTTCACCATCCTCTCGAACACCACCACCGTTCTTCGCGCCAACCCCACGACGGTCAACGCAGGCGGACAGGTCGTGCTGCTCGCACACGTCAGCGCGGCGGCTGGCGGCAACCCCAAGGGCATGGTCAGGTTCAGCCTGGGCGACGCCACCCTCGGCACCGCTCCGCTGAACTCTGACGGTTTTGCCACCCTCACCCTGACCACCCTGCCCAAGGGAACCGATCCGGTGACGGCCCGGTACCTTGGCATGGGCTTCGACCTGCCCAGCGTTTCGGCGCCGGTGAAAGTGCAGGTGAACTGAGAGATCAACCAGAGACGGC
>JBAVMZ010000270.1:0-5118 GCA_049690595.1 Occallatibacter sp.
GCAGCGCTTCGACTCGCTCGAAGCCACCTGCGCCGCCGCCGCCCAACTCATCGCCGACGGCCGCGTCATCGCCTGGGATCGCGGGCGCATGGAGTACGGCCCGCGCGCGCTGGGCAACCGCTCCATCCTGGCCGACCCCGGGCACCCGGAGATGCGCGACCGCATCAACGCCATGGTCAAGAAGCGCGAGGCCTTCCGCCCCTTCGCGCCGGCATGCGCCGCCGAGGAAGCGCACCGGTGGTTCGAGGTGGAACCGGGCACGCAACTGCCTTACATGATCAGCATTGTCGATGTGCGTCCGGAGATGCGTCCGCTGCTGCCGGCCATTACGCACGTCAACGGTTCGGCGCGACTGCAGACGGTATCGCAAGACGACAACCCCGAGTTTCACGCGCTGCTCGACGCCGTGGGCAAGACCACTGGCCGCCGCATGGTGCTCAACACCAGCTTCAACGTGAAAGGCCAGCCCATCGTAAATACGCCGGAGGAGGCCATTGACACCTTCCTCGGCACCGGCATCGAGCACCTCTTCCTGGAGGACTTCCATGTTGCCCGCAGTTGAGCTAGCGCTGAACGAGACCGCGGTCGACTACCCGCGCCACGCCACCGTGGACGCGCTCTTCGCCGCGCAGGCCGCGCGCACGCCGGCCGCCACCGCGCTCATCGCCTGCGATCGCACGCTCGCGTTCCGCGAGCTGGACGAGCAATCGAACCGCCTGGCACGCCGCCTCGCGCGCCTTGGCGCTGGCCCCGGGATGCTCGTCGGCGTGGCCATCGAACGCACCTCCACGCTGGTCGTCAGCCTGCTCGCCATCCTCAAGGCAGGCGCTGCTTATGTTCCGCTCGATCCGCAATTCCCTGTCGAGCGCCTCGCGCTGATGATCGAGGACTCCGGGATGACGACGATCGTGACCACGCGGGCCACGCGTCCGCGCCTGCCTCTTGGCAGCGCCGGCCTCGTACTCGTCGATGCGGAAGACGAGGCCATCGCGCACGAGAGCGCGGACCCCGTCTCGTCCGCCGTCACCGCCGAGAGCCTCGCCTACGTTCTCTACACCTCCGGCTCCACGGGCAGGCCGAAGGGCGTCATGATTGAGCACCGCAACCTGGCGAACTTCTTCGCCGGCATGGACCGCGCCATCGGCCCCGAATCCAGCGTCGCCCCGGGCGTCTGGCTGGCCGTCACCAGCATCTCCTTCGACATCTCCGGCCTCGAGCTGCTGTGGACGCTCACGCGCGGCTTCACCGTGGTGTTGCACGGCGACGACGGCACGGAAAGCATCGCCAGCGAGATCGCGCGCTACGGCGTCACGCATCTGCAGATGACTCCGTCGCTGGCGCGCCTGCTCACGCTCGATCCGCGCGCCTATCATGCGCTGGGCTCGCTGCGGAAGATGCTGCTTGGCGGCGAGGCCGTGCCCGCCGCGCTCATCCGTCATCTGCGCCAGGTCTTCACCGGCTCGATTCACAACATGTACGGCCCAACGGAAACCACCATCTGGTCCACCACTTATCCTGTGCGGGAAGTCGATACGACTGTGCCCATCGGCCGGCCCATCGCCAATACGCAACTCTACCTGCTCGACGCGGAGTTGCGGCCAGTGGCGCAGGGCGAGGCCGGAGAGCTCTTCATCGGCGGCGACGGCGTGGCCCGCGGCTACTGGCGTCGTGGGGAGCTGACGGCCGAGCGCTTCATCGCGCTCCCCGGCCTCGCGGCCGGTCGCGTCTATCGTACCGGCGACCTGGCACGCCTCCGCGACGACGGCAACATCGAGTTCCTCGGCCGCGCCGACTTCCAGATCAAGCTGCGCGGCCATCGCATAGAACCCGGCGAAATCGAAGCCGCGCTGGAACGCCTCGACGGCATCCGGCAGGCCGTGGTCGTGCTGCGCGAAGACCGCGAGGGCGACAAGCGGCTCGTCGCCTACGTCGTTGCCGGCAGCGCGGACATCGAAGACGCACTCCCCCTGCGCCGCGCGCTGGAGCGGACACTGCCGGAGTACATGGTCCCCTCCGCCTTTGTTTTTCTGCCGTCGCTGCCGCTCACCAGCAACGGTAAGATCGACCGCAACGCGCTGCTGCGCCTGCCACCGCCCGCGCAGGCCGCTCCGGCGGCCGCGGCGCAGCCAACCAGCGAGCTGGAGTTCGCCATCGTCCGCGCGTGGTCCGAGGCGCTGGGTCTCATCAACGTGGGCATCCACGAGAACTTCTTCGACCTCGGCGCTCACTCGCTCAACGTGGCGGAGGTGCATGCGCGCCTGCGCCAGCAGCTCGGCGCGGAGATCGCCCTTGTCGATCTCTACCAGTACTCCACCGTCGCCGCGCTCGCCGCGCACCTGGCCGGCGCCGCGCAACGCCAGCAACTCTCCGACCGCGCCCAGCGCCGCAGGCTTGCGCGCATGAATTGAAAGGACGCACGTGAACCCGTCGGGCATCGCAATCGTCGGCATGGCCGGACGTTTTCCCGGAGCGGAGAACGTCGCGCGCTTCTGGCAGAATCTGCGCGACGGAGTGGAGAGCATCCGCGACCGCTCCGATGCCGAACTGCTTGCCGCCGGCGCCACGCCTGAGGATCTCGCCAACCCGGATTACGTCCGCCGCGCCTCGATCCTCGACGGCGTGCCGCTTTTCGACGCGGCCTTCTTCGGCTTCAGTCCGCGCGATGCCGCCATCATGGACCCGCAGCATCGCCACTTCCTCGAGTGCGCGTGGGAGGCGCTCGAAGACGCGGCCCACCCGCCGCAGCGCTTCGCTGGCTCCATCGCCGTCTTCTGCGGCTCGGGGATGAACAGCTACCTCATCCACAACCTGCTGGCCAATCGCAAGCTGCTCGCCTCCGCCGGGCTCTTCCAGCTCAAGCAGACCGGCAACGACAAGGATGTGCTGGCCACGCGCGTCAGCTATCAGCTCGACCTGCGCGGGCCCAGCATCAACGTGCAGACCGCCTGCTCCACCTCTCTCGTCGCCGTCCACCTGGCCTGCCAGAGCCTGCTCAACCAGGAGTGCGATATGGCGCTGGCCGGCGGCGTCACCATCGAGATTCCGCACGGCACCGGCTACACGTATCACGAAGGCGAGATCCTCTCGCGCGACGGCCACTGCCGCGCCTTCGACAGTCAATCGAGCGGCACGGTCTTCTCCAGCGGACTCGGCATCGTGGTGCTGCGCCGGCTTGAGGACGCGCTCGCCGACGGCGACAACATCCGCGCCGTGATTCTCGGCTCGGCCATCAACAACGACGGCGCACGCAAGGTGGGCTATCTCGCGCCCAGCGTCGAAGGCCAGGCCGAGGTCATCGCCGAGGCCCTCGACTTTGCCGGCGTTAGCGCCGACGAGATCGCCTACGTGGAGACGCACGGCACCGGCACCATCGTCGGCGACCCCATCGAAGTGCGCGCGCTCACGCAGACCTTTCGCCGCGCCAGCCGGCGCACAGGCTACTGCGGCATCGGTTCGCTTAAGTCGAACATCGGCCACCTCGATGCGGCCGCCGGCGTGGCCGGACTCATCAAGACCGCGCTCGCGCTCGAGAATCGCCAGCTTCCGCCGAGCCTGCACTTCCGGCAGATCAATCCGCACATCGCCATCGAAGGAAGCCCGTTCTACGTCAACAGCACGCTGCGTGCCTGGCCCGAGAGCTGCTTGCCGCGCCGCGCCGGCGTCACCTCGCTCGGCATCGGCGGCACCAACGCGCACGTGGTTCTCGAAGAAGCGCCGCAGCGCGCCGCCGTGCGCCAGCAGCGTCCTTTCCAGTTGCTGACCGTCTCCGCGAAGACAGCCTCGGCCGCCGATCGCGCCTTCGCCAATCTCGCCGAACATCTGCGCGACCATCCCGAGATTGCGCTCGCCGATGCCGCCTTCACATGCCAGCTCGGCCGCCATGCCTTCGCGCACCGCCGCGCCCTTGCCGTCGAGGATTCCCCCGCGGCAGTCGCCGCTCTGCCGCAGGGCAAGCGCACGCAGATTGCCGCGGGCACAGCCCCTCCAGCGGCGCCCGAAACGGTCTTCCTCTTCAGCGGCCAGGGATCGCAGTACGTCGAGATGGGCCGCGACCTCTACCGGCACGAGCCCGTCTTCCGCGGCGCGATGGATGAGTGCGCGCGCCTTCTGCGCTCGCCGCTCGGCATCGACCTCATCGACGCCATCTTTCCCAGCGAAGAGCGGCGCGCCGAAGCGGCCGGGCGGCTGAACCAGACATGGCTTACGCAGCCCGCGCTCTTCTCCATCGAGTACGCGCTCGCGCAGTGGTGGATCTCGCTCGGCGTGCGGCCAGCCGCGATGGCCGGCCACAGCATCGGCGAGTATGTCGCCGCGTGCCTCGCCGGCGTCTTCTCGCTTGAAGACGCGCTCGCGATCGTGGCGCTGCGCGGCCGGCTCATCTACGCGCTGCCCGCCGGTTCCATGCTCGCCGTGCCGCTTGCGCCAGAGGAGATCGAGCTGCCCGCTGCCCTCTCGCTTGCAGCCGTCAACAATCCGCGCATGTCGGTGGTCTCCGGCCCAACAGAGCAGATCGCCGCATTCGAAGCGCGCCTTGCGGAGCGGTCGATCGCCGGCCGCCGCCTCGTCACCTCGCACGCCTTCCACTCCGCGATGATGGACCCCATCCTTGCGGAGTTCGAAGAGCGCATCCGCGCGGTCAGGCTCAATGCGCCGCGCATCCCCTATCTCTCGAATGTCAGCGGCGCCTGGATCACGGCCCAAGAGGCGACGAGCCCGGCATACTGGGCGCGGCACATTCGCTCGACTGTGCGCTTCTCCGATTGCCTCGCCGAGATCTTCTGCGCGCCGGGCCGCGTCCTCGTCGAAGCCGGGCCGGGCAATGTGCTCACCACACTGGCGCGCCAGCAGGGCGGCGAGAGCGCACTTGCTTTCGCTTCGCTGCCGCACCCGCGCGAAAACACGTCGAGCCTGCGCTGCGCGCTGCAAACACTCGGTCAGCTCTGGACACTCGGCATCGAAGTCGATTGGGCGCGACTGCACGCGCCAGGCTCCGCGCGGCGCGTATCGCTGCCCACCTATCCCTTCGAGCGGCAGAGGTTCTGGATTGAGCCGGACCCCGCGCAGCACGCGGCGCCGGCAGCACCCGCGCGCGCGCCGCAGCAGCAGCCGGGCGAAGAG
>JBAVMZ010000271.1:0-17021 GCA_049690595.1 Occallatibacter sp.
ACACCACGGTTACGTTCACCAACACCACCGGGGCGCCCGCCGCGGGCGTGAAGCTGAGCATCGCTCTGCCCGGCAGCCAATGGAGATCTGTCGTTACGGGCACCACTGCGAGCTCGAAGACCTTCGCCGACCCGGTTGCGCCGGGAGCGACGGTGAGCGCGACCTTCAAGGTCACTTCCGGCCGGGCGAGCCTCAACGGCGACCTGGTGGCGAGGGCCGAGTGGACGAACGCGGCCAACGGAAGCAAACACTCCGAGAGCGCGGTAGAAAAGGTGCGGAACGTGAGCCCGGTGAGGATCAACGAATTCCGCATCGGCTCTGGTCCCACCAACGCGACGGACTCGTTCATCGAGCTCTACAACGCAGGCTCAGAGAGTGTCGACCTCTCCAACTGGACCCTGACCGGACGCCCGGCCCAGCAGGCCATCTTCTCTTCGGTGAAGATTCCGGCTGGGACCAGGCTCGCCGGCGGCGGCTTCTGCCTGCTGGGCCTTTCCAACTCCGGGCTGGCGGTTGCGGCGCGCGCAGGCGACACCGTCCTCCACGTCCGGAGCACGGCCGGCATGAAGGCCGGTGACAGCATCGGCATCGACACCGGAACCGCCAGCGAGACGCGCACCATCGCCAGCATCGGAACCGCGGCCGGCAACCCGACGACGGTGTGGCAGCCCCTCCCCGACGGTCCGATGACGACCATCCCGGCCGGCTCGACCAATGTGCCTGTCACGAGCGTCTCCGGCTTCACGGTTGGGCAGAAGATCGCCCTCGGCTATGGCGCGACGTACCCCGCCGTGGCAAACGGCGTGGAGCAGTACGAGGTGGCCACGGTCACCGCGGTCGGCAAGCCAGGCACGCAGGCCTACCTGGCCGCGGATGCGCCCGCCGGAGCGGCCAATATCCAAGTGACGGAGGTCGCCGGCATCTCGGTGGGCGACAAGATCCGGCTGGATATCGACAGCGCCGGTCATGGGATCGAGACGGTAACGGTAACCCGCGTGGGCAAGGCGGCCAGCCGCGCTTCGCTCTCGGCGAATGCGAGCGCCGGCGCTACCAACCTCAAGGTGCGCGACGTGAGGGGCTTTGCCGTGGGCGACAAGATCGCCGTGGGCACTCCGGCCAACCGGGAAACGGTGACCATCGCCGCAGTCGGCGCGCGGGGTCCGCAGGGCGCCGGCATCGACGTTACGCCGGCCCTCGCCAGGGCTCACATCCAGGACGAGAACGTGGTGGCTCCGGGCACTGGGCTCGACCTGGCCGCGCCGCTCAAGTTCAACCACGCGGCCAACATGCCCTTCAGCGATCGCGGCACGGGAATCAGCTTTGAACCGGCGACGGCCTTTGCCCACTCGAGCAACGAGCCCGTCCAGCCGCTCGGAACAGGCATTGCGCTCTCAAGCCCGCTGGCCAGCAGCCACGCCATCAATGCCGTTGTGCGCGATGCGGCGGTGACCAGCGGGGGATACCAGGGCACGCCGGCGCCCGACCTGTGGTTCGGCGGACCGGAACTCGCCGCCACGGTGCCGTTCTTCGAGCGCATGATCCCGGTCAAGGAAGGCAGCCTGGTGCTGCGGGATGGCTCAGGCCTGGTGGTCGACAGCCTCAACTACGGCGGTCTCGTCGATCCCTGGGCAGCCGAGGGTTACCAGGCCACCTCCGGGCTGGAGCAGAGTGGCTGCCGCGTGGCTGCGCCCGGCTCGGCCGGTGGATTTGGGCCGGCAGCCGCGGCCGGAGCCACCAATGCGAGCGCGGGACGCTACCCCGATGGGGCTGACACCGGCAGCAACTGCACGGATTTCCTTTCGCAGGCCGCAACCACCCTGCGAGCGGCAACCCCAGCCGGCGCAACCAATATCAAGGTGGCCAGCGTGGACGGCTTTGAGGCAGGCCAGACCATCCTGATCGATACGGGGGCGAACCTGGAGACGGCCGTCGTCGCGACCGTCGGCACGGCCGGCGGAACCACGATGGGCGCCGCCAGCAACGCGGGCGCGACCGTGATCCATGTGGCGAGCGTCGTTGGCTTCAGCAGCGGCCAGACCATCACCATCGACAGCGGCGCTGGCGCCGAGACGGCGGTTGTCGCCTCCACCACGTGGTGGGACTCGACCATCAACGTGGCCGCACCGCTCAGCCATGCTCACGCGGCCGGCGCGCAGGTCTCCGGCACCGGCGTTACCCTTGCCGCGGCGCTGACCCGCGCACATGCCAGCGGAGCCCAGGTCACCGATAACCTTCCCACGCCCGGCGCACCCAACCGGTACCACAAGAAAGCACACTGAGAATGCCTGGATAACCCTGTTGGACGGCATGGGTTCCGGTTGTTCCAACAACTCGGAAGGAACACAATCGGCGGCACATCGACAACCCGGTGCGCCGCCGATCCATTTCGAGTCACTCCCCATGCTTCAACGCGTCACCGATCATTGAGACCTGTTGAAATTGGCTGTCCGCAACTAATTGGCGCGGAAAGAGTTGCGGACACGGCGCTTTGGCTTGTTGACCCTTGTGGTTTCTGGTGACTTTGGCTGCTACAAATTTGATTACAACGCGCATATTCCAGCGCCGGGGATGGGGTTCCATCTCGGGGTATGTGGAAGACGCAGTTCTGGCCGAAGACTGACATTTCCTATGGTCCTGTTTTCCCGTGCCGATCAGTAGCGCCACTGGACATCTGCCCCACTAGGGAGCTAGCGGGATGCTAAAAATGCTGACGCTGATGGGCGGAACTGTGGTTGCCGCCATTGGCTCACTCGCCGTTGATTCCCTCACCGCCAATTCAGCCGGCTTGCCTACGTGGTTTGCGGCGGTCAGCCCGGAGCCTTCAAGCCGAAGGATCTTGGCCGGTCCCGCGACATGCGCGCCCGGCAGTTCCAAATCGAGCGTCTGCGCCGATTCGGTTGCGTTGACCACCGCGATATGCAGTGTCCTCCGATCGGGCGAGAGCGCGGCATACACATCGAGCGGATAGGTGGGGCTGCCGGAGTTCTGCCTGGGCTGGTCGCCTCCGGCCGGGTACTTTGGCTGGGGTTGCGGAACGTTCCCGCCGACCGCTACCGGCACGGTGCCGGGAAATGTGTTGCTGTACATCCTGAAGATGAGCCCCAGCCCGTTGAGAGTGGAAGCTGTCTGGTTGAAGTCGAGCGTCGAGGTGCCCATGGTGTGCGCCGCCATGGTGATGGAGTCTGTGTGGCGCAGCATTTCATTGAAGACCACTCCGTAGGCAAGCGCCTGCTTGAGGGATGGGCTGCGGCCGAAGTCGCCGCCAAAATAGGCCCACTCATCGATCGAAAGAAATATCTTCTTTGCGGAGATAGCAGGATATCGCTGCATGTATCCCTGCCATTCCTCGGCCTTGACTCGCACGATGTTGGCCGGGTAACGCGCGAACTCCTGGAGGGTCTGCGTCACCTTCACGTTGGCCTGATCCGAGTTCGCATCCGGCGGCAGCTTCCTGGCCTTCTCCAGATCGAAGTGCACGCCGGGCGAGGCGTACCAATGCTCGGCCATGCCGTCAAAGTTGCCCATGCAACTCTTCAGGAAGCTCCCGGTCCAGTCGGCATCGGTGGAGTAAAGCGGGCCCAAGTTGCCGATATTCTGCGCGCGCTGGGGGCCCGGGACGTTGCCGTCTTCGAGCATTTCGCCTGAAGCAATCAGCACAATCGAGGGATCCACCTTGCGCATGGCGCGGGCGAAGTCGTTGTGCTTTTGCATGAAGTACTTCGTGTCCGTGCGGCCAATCTGCCACGGGCCCCAGGGCTCGTTGCCGATGTTCCAGAACTTCACGCGATACGGCTCAGCGTGGCCGTTCCTTGCCCGCAGCGCGCCCATGTGAGTGTTGACTGGCCCGTTCATATACTCAACCTGCTCGGCCGCCGAGTGCGCATCGCCGAGGCCCGCGTTCACGCTGATGTAAGGCTCCACGCCGATCAGCCTGCAGAACTCGGCAAACTCATCCATGCCCAGGTCGTTGGTCTGCATCTGGTCCCACGCGTAGTCCCACTCGGGCGGGCGCTGGTCGCGATCGCCAATGGCGTTCGACCAGGTGTAGTTCGAGGTGTAGTTGCCGCCGAAGCGCCAGAAGCCCGATTTGATCCCTTTGAGTAGCGCAATGGTGTCGGATCGAAAGCCATGAATGTTGTCGGCGGGCATCAGCGAGATGGCGCCCACATGGAAGCTCCCGGCGCCCGTGCCGGCAATCTCGATCGCGCCGTCCGACGCATCGGCCTGTGCGACAAAGCTGAGCGGAATCGTCTTGTAGGTCTCCGCAAGGGGAGCAAGAACGATGGTCTGGCGCTCGCTGGTTCCCTGGCCCCACGCCAGCGAAACCGCGATGTGAGTTCCGCTCGCTGCCTTCACTACAATGCGACCGGAGTATCGCTTTCCCTTGACCAGGGCGATGCCGCTCTGCCGGATTCCGCGAGGCGTCTTCACATCGAGCGCGACGCGCGGGCTTTGCTCGCCGACGAAGGGCTTCTCCTTGTCCATGGTGACAACATCGTCGCCGCCCACGGGCCGCCATTTGCGCAACTGCATTCCCGGAAAGCCGCGCCGTTCCTGAGTCTCGGGGTCCTTTGCGACGATCGGGAAATAGAACTTGCGGTCGTCGATCATCTCCGCCCAGAGCGGGCCGTACATGGTTTTGCCGATATGCTCGATGAACATTCCGAAGATGTAGTTCGAGACGGGGGCAGCGGTCTGGCTGGTGTCGATGCTGGCGACAATCTTCTGCGCCGCGGCCGGGTGAGCGCAAAGGCTCAAGGCCAGCGCCAATCCCGCGCACAGGGTTGCGATCTTTATCGCCCTGCGAAGTGTTTTCATTGGAGCCTCCTGGGGTGGTTCTGTTGCGAACGTGCCTCCCGGGACCTTCGATCGGGTCCCGGGAAACCTGTCGATGCCGATGCTCCACATGGAGCTAGCTCAGCAGCATCCTGCGCGCTTCGCCTTCGGGATCGTCGGCCATGCGGCACAAGTTGTCGAAGATCATGGTCTGGTTGTGCGCAGGATCGGTGGGTTGCCACCGAAGGCCGGGCTGGTTCGGGTTTCCCGTGCGCGCGAAATTCGCCCACGCGGTGGCCATCTTGCGGGCCAGGGCCTGCGCCTCCGGCGTGTCGCCTGTGCCCTGCTCGCAGCGTTTGGTGTTGTCAAAGCAGAACTGCAAGTCGGCTGTGTGCCAGGCGCCGGGGATTCCGTCGAGCATCGGCGTCTGCCAGGTGAAGTAGTAGGCATAAGCGGGCGCGGCCTTCAATTCGTGCTTGAGCCTGGCCATCTTCACCACGTTGTTGCGCACCAGAAGGCTGTTCAAGCCCGAGACGCCGCTGCACATATACGAGAGCGTGCGGATGGCCTTTTTCGGATAGGACTTTTTCAGGACGGCGACGAGCGCGGATGCCTTCTGCTCCCCGTAGGCCTTGGTCAGATTCGCGCGCCACTCCTCCTCGGTGGGCCGCGACGCCATCTGGTTGCCCTCCTCGCTCACTGAGCCAATCAACATGGGCACATTCTTTGATATCTCGGGGGCGGCGTCGAAGAAGCTTCGCAGGGTGATGTTGCTGCCATCGACGCACGGCGACCAGCCGACCCTTGGCGGCCCGGGGGCAAAGGGTCCGAAGGGTCCTCGCATGGGCGGATTGATCTTTGCCACGGCGGCATTGCCCGCGGCGATGAGTTTTGACCACTCCATCTTCTGGAGCGAGGCAAGATCGTTCGGCGCCAGGCCCAGATCCTTCATCATGACCCGCGCAACTTCACGCTGCTGTTCCCTGGAGGGAATGTTGCCGCCGCCGCCCGACAGCGCCGCGGCGCGATGGAAGAGGCCCGCCGCGGCCGGCATGCCCATCAGCGTGGTGACCTTGGATCCGCCGCCCGACTGGCCGTAGATCATCACCCGATCGGGATCTCCGCCAAAGTTCGCGATGTTCTCCCGGACCCACTTCAACGCAGCGACAAGGTCCGTCATCCCGACGTTGACGGAGTCTTCGTAGGCCGCGCCTCCGATCTCGGCGAGGTCGAGGAAGCCGAGGATATTGAGCCGGTGATTCACAGAGACCTGCACCACGTCGTGATGGCGGGCCATCTGCGCGCCCTCGTGCGCGGCCAGTTCGTAGGAGGATCCAAAGCTGTAACCGCCGCCGTGGATGTAGAACATGACCGCGCGCTTGCCGGTCAGGCTGGGCGTCCAGATGTTGAGTTTCAGCATCTCTTCGCTTTGCCAGCCGTCGTCCCACTCCTGCAGGAAGGTTTGTTCGGCGGCTGTCCAGGGATGCAGGGTCTGCGGGCAGTTGGCGCCATAGACCAGCGCGGGATACTCGTCCTTCCAAGGGGTTGGGGGCTTTGCCGGGAGCCAGCGGTTTTCTCCGGCCGTGGTTTGCCCGTAGGGAATTCCCTTGAAGGTGAGGACGCCACCATCAAGAAAGCCGCGGACTTTGCCGTACTGGGTGTTGGCGATTGCGCTGGGCGGCGTGGCGCAGTTTCCCGGCGCCTGATGCGACACCGTCATCGTGTCATCCGATGCCTGGAGATCGCGAGCCGAAGCCACGCCGATCCCTGCCGCGACGGAGAGCAGCATCGCCTCACGCCGGTTGAATTTGAGTGAATCTCGTCCTTGCGGCATAGTTTTCTCCTCTCGTGACGGTTCCCCGAACCTGACGGCTTCCAAGGGGCCGAACGGGCGCGGTCAGCGCTGTTGTCAGCGGCCCGCAGCGAGTCGTCGGATTGCGCATTTCCCCCTGAATGGTCGTAGCGCCGGAAGTCTCGCTGAATTGGCGCAGCCGAGACCGCCAACATAGTAAATCGCTTTTCTTCGATTTGTCGAATGAAATCCACGGCACTCTCGCCGGGCTCCCGAATTGTCGCGCACCGGCCGTGCTGCCCGCGCCTGTGGTAGAACGGTCGTTGGGAGATTCGGACCCGCCCGCGGGAGCTGGTCTTCCGGCCAGGAAGGTGTGCCGATCGATTGTGAGGAGCCATGTGAAGATGACCCTTCTGCGCGCGATGGTCTTTGGATGGGCGGTTCTGCCCCTGGCCGCATCCGCGCAAACCGGTCCTGACGTCTTCCCACTGGCCGGGGACTGGCAGGGCGTCATGGAGGCCAAAGGCGCCGTCGACCATCTGATCCTGCACATGAACACCACCCCCGAGGGGAAAATCACCGCGCTCGTGGATTTCGTCGACCGGACCATCGAAGGCGTTCCTGCCATCGGGGGCTCCTTTGACGGCACGCGCCTGGTGCTCAGGTTCTTTTACTGGAAGCCCAGCCCCGCGGGCGACCACCTCGACTACAAGGTCAGCTCCTACGAGGCGACGGTCAGCCCCTCGGGCGACGGCATGACCGGCGTTTGGAACCAGGAAGGTTCCTTTCCGCTGAATTTCAAGCGCTTGACGTGGCAGGCGAGGAACCCAAAGCCCGCGAAGCCGACTGCCTTCGACGGCGACTGGGCGGGCATCGAATATGAGAACAAAGACCTGAAGGTTCATTTCATCCTGCACGTCTCCAACACTGAGGACGGGCTGGCGGTCTTTCTCGATTGCCCCGACGAGCGGTTCAAGGGCGCAAAGGCGAGTAAGATCACGTATGATCAGGATTCGCGGCAAATCTCTTTCAAGGTCGGTGCGGCAACCTGGACCGGGAAGATGACCGCGGACGGCAAGGCGCTCGACACGGTCATGACCGAGCCGGGCTATCGCTTCGAGATCCACTTCGATCGCCAGTCGGCTCCCAAGCCCCAGCCCCACTGAGAGGCCGCTGCGGAAGACGCATTTTTTCGGTTGCCGGATCGTGGTTGGTGCTGATATCGTTTCCCGGTAAATCGGTTTAGCGGACAGTCGGCCGCAAAAAGTGAGCGGAACCCGCTCCACAGCCCCGAGCCTGCGCGCGGCAAGCCTCGATCCGCCCCCGCGGCTGATCGCATCCAATTCCCTCAAACCCCCTGGAGTTCCGCATGAAAATCCGCAGGTCGCAATCGATCGGTTGCATCGCCGCGTGTACGGGAGCGCTTCTGGCCGCCGGCCTTTGCCTGCCCTCCGCCGCGCAGGATGCAGCCAGCCTTCCCTACCTGAATCCCAAGCTTGGGGCCGCGCAGCGCGCCGCTGACCTGGTGCACCGCATGACGCTTGCGGAGAAGGCCTCCGAGATGCAGAACAACTCGGCGGCGGTTCCGCGGCTGAACATCCCCGCCTACCAGTGGTGGAGCGAGGCGCTGCATGGGGTCATCAACGAAGGCGTCACCGAGTATCCCGAGCCCGTAGGCCTGGCCGCCACCTTCGACGCGCCGGGCATTCACACCATGGCGGGCCAGATCGGCATCGAGGGGCGCATCAAGCACGTTCAGAATGCACGCGAGGGGCACACCGGGATCATGGGAGGCCTCGATTTCTGGTCGCCCAATCTGAATATCTTCCGCGATCCACGCTGGGGTCGCGGCCAGGAGACCTACGGCGAAGACCCCTTTCTGACTGGCCGCATGGGCGTTGCCTACGTGACCGGACTGCAGGGCGAGGACCCCAACTACTATCTGGCCATCGCCACGCCCAAGCACTACGCCGTGCACAGCGGCCCTGAGCCAACGCGCCACTTTGCCGATGTGGACGTGAGCCGGCACGACGAGTTGGACACCTACACGCCGGCCTTCCGCGCCGCCGTGGTCGAGGGCAAGGCCGGGTCGGTGATGTGCGCCTACAACGCCATCAACGGGCAGCCGGCCTGCGCCAGCGAGTTCCTGCTCCAGGAACTGCTGCGCGGCAAGTGGGGCTTTCAGGGTTATGTGGTGTCGGATTGCGACGCGGTCAGGGATGTTGCCGCCAATCACCGTTACCGCGCGACGCAGGCGCAGGGCGCGGCCATCTCCGTGATGCGCGGCATGGATAACGAGTGCGTCACCTTCACCCAGCGCTTCGGCGAGCCGGTCGAAAAGGCGTACATCGATGCCGTGCAGCAAGGGTATCTTCCTGAGAGCGTGCTCGACACGGCGCTCGTTCGCCTGTTCACCGCGCGCATCAAGCTCGGCATGTTCGATCCGCCGGAGATGGTTCCCTTCACGAAGATCGACGAGAAGGAACTGGACAGCGCGGCCCATCGCGCCGAGGCGCGCAGGTTGGCCAACGAGTCGATGGTTCTGCTCAAGAACGACGGCCTGCTCCCGCTGAAGGCCGGAGTCAGGAAGATCGCGGTCGTGGGTCCGCTTGCCGACCAGACCCGCCCGCTGATCGGCAACTATGCCGGCCAGCCGACGCACATTGTGTCTGTGCTGGAGGGACTGAAAGCGGAGTTTCCCGGCGCCGCAATCACCTTTGTTCCCGGCACGCAGTTTCTGCGGACCGATGGCGTAGCGGTGCCTGACGCGCTGCTGACCACCCCGGACGGCAAGCCGGGCCTGAAGGCCGAGTACAACGAAGGGATGATGCGCGGACGGCCTTCCCCAGGCGCGAGTGCGACGCCGCTGGTGAGCCGCACGGAGCCGAATATCAGGCTGGACGATAAAAGCGTACCGCCCGAGGTGGCAACGAGGAAGAGCTTTGGCGTGCGCTGGTCGGGGTCGCTTACGCCGGCCGAATCGGGTGACTATCTGCTGGGGATTCGTTGCCAGGGTTTCGCCAGGTTGACGGCGGATGGCAAGCAGATCGCGGTGGCCTTTGGCGGTGGCTCAGACCCGGCATCCGGCACTGGCCGCATTTACCTTGAAAAGGGCCGCAAGGTCGCGCTTGAAATCTCTTATGGCAGCAACAACCCCAAGCGCCTGGCTGAGCTGATCTGGGCAAAGGTCGAGAACGAGGTCTCACCCAAGGCGATGGCAGCCGCTAAAGACGCTGACGTCGTGATTGCGGTGGTTGGAATCACGAGCCAGCTCGAGGGCGAGGAGATGCCGGTCAGCGAACCCGGCTTCCTCGGCGGAGACCGCACCAGCATCGATCTTCCCCAGCCGGAGGAGAACCTGGTGGAGGCCATGGCCGCCACCGGCAAGCCGCTCGCCGTGGTGCTGATGAACGGCAGCGCCCTGGCCGTCAACTGGATCAACGACCACGCCAACGCCATTCTCGAAGCCTGGTACCCGGGCGAAGAGGGTGGCGCCGCCGTGGCCGAGACCCTGAGCGGAAAGAACAACCCCGCGGGCCGCCTGCCGGTCACCTTCTACAAGGGGGTGGATCAGTTGCCGAACTTCGAAGACTACGGCATGGCCAACCGTACCTACCGCTACTTCACTGGCAAGCCGCTCTATGCCTTCGGCTACGGATTGAGCTATACCAAATTCGACTACAGCGGGCTGACACTGCCCACGCAGCCGGTGGCAGCCGGGCAAGACCTGAGCGCCGAGGCTACCGTCACCAACAAGGGCGCGGTGGCCGGCGACGAGGTCGTCCAGCTTTATCTCAAGTTCCCCACCGTCAAGGGCGCTCCGTCGATCGCCCTGCGCGGCTTTGAGCGGATTCATCTGGAACCCGGCGCCAGCCAGACGGTGCATTTTCTGCTGAAGCCGCGCGATCTGGGCATGGTGACCGAGGAGGGCAACCCCATCGTCGCCGCGGGCGACTATACCGTCAGCATCGGCGGCGGCCAGCCCGATACTGGCGCGCCAGTGGCGAGTGGCCATTTCCACATCGACGGCCAGCTTGCACTGACCGAGTAAGCAACTGGCGGATTCGTCTGATCCGTCAGCTGCAACCATGGTCCGGGCAGAGACCTTCCCCGGTCTCTGCCCCCTGGCCGTCCAGTCCGGCCCATGAGGTTCAAGCCATCATGTTCTCTCGTTCGTTCGCAACGTCGATCCGTTCCGCCGCCCTCGTTCTCCCTCTGGTCTTCTCGCTGCCGGCTTGCCGCGCCCAGGTTCAGATGCAGGTGACGGAGAAGAACTACCTCGACACGCAAGGCTTCAGCGTCTTTCTCTACGACAGCACCTATCATCCGGTTTTTGTAGACCAGAAGAACACGGCCATGGAGATGATTCTCCACGGGGCACGCATTGCCACCAACGGCGACGTGCGGCTGATGCCCACGCCCGAGCAGTGGGACATGGTAGCCACCCTCAAAGGGCGCAACGCCGATAAGCAGAACAGCCGGCTCACCGCCGACCTCGCCTTCCCGGCCTTCGATCTGAGCTACACCCTTGAGGTCGCAGCGGAACCCGGCGGCGTGAAGGTCAGCATCAATCTCTTGAAGCCTCTGCCCGAGAAACTGGCCGGGCGGGCGGGTTTCAACCTGGAGTTCCTGCCCTCGATCTACATGGGCAAGACTTACCTGGTGGACGGCACCAAAGCCGGCCTCTTCCCGCGAACGCCGAATGGTCCGATGGTCAAGGTGTTGCCGCTGGCTGACGAACCGAAAAAGGCCTACTACCTGGAAGATTGGGAGAAGGCCAAGGGATACACGCAGCCGCTGCCCTTCGCCCAGGGCAGAAGCATCACCCTCGGGGTCGACGACGCGCTGGCCCGCATCAACGTAAAGTCGGATACCGCCGACCTGATGCTCTTCGATGGACGCAACCGCGCGCAGAACGGCTGGTTTGTGTTGCGTTCGCTCATCCCTTCCGGCAAAACCGCGGGGGCCATCGTGTGGCACATCCGGCCAGACGTGATTCCAAACTGGACGCGGCCGCCGATGATCGCGCACAGCCAGGTGGGTTACGCCCCGAATTTCTCCAAGGTAGCGGTCCTAGAACTCGACCCGAAGTACAACGGCCCAAAGACGGCCAAAGTTCTGCGTCTGACTGAGGACGGATCGTACAGTCAGGTCTTCGAGGGCCCAATTACCCCTGCAACGCCGTGGCTGCGGTATGTGTATTCGAAGTTCGACTTCACCTCGGTGAAGGACCCCGGACTTTATGTCATCGAGTACGCGGACCAGCGTACGGCGCCCTTCCCCATCTCCAGCGACGTTTACGCCAACATCTGGCAGGACAGCCTGGACCATCACCTTGCCGCGCAGATGGATCACGTTTCCGTTCGCGAAGGCTATCGCGTGTGGCACGGAGCCTCGCACCTGGACGATGGCCGCATGGCTCCCGTGGTCGGCGAGCAATTCGACGGCTGGAACCAGGCGACGGCAACCGACGGCAAGTGGAAAGGCGGCGATCACATTCCCGGCATGAACGTGGGCGGCTGGTACGATGCCGGCGACTTCGACCTGGAGGAGCCTGCTCAACTCAACGTGATTCAGAGCCTGGCGCTGGCGTATCGCGAGTTTCATCTCAACTACGACGAGCTGACCGTGGATGAAAAAGCCCGCGAGGTTGAGATGCACCGGCCCGATGGCGTGCCGGATACGGTGGAGCAGGTCAAACACGGGGCGCTGCTCATCCTGGCGCAGTTTCACAACATCGGTCACGCGATCCGCGGCACGCACGAACCGGATCTGCGTCAATATACGCACCTGGGCGACGGAGCCTCGAAGACCGACGGCCGCATCTACGACCCGAAGCTCGGCCCGAACGAGGTCAAGGGCGACTACTCCGGCAAGCCGGACGATCGCTGGATCTTCACCTCGAATAACCCGTTCTTCCAGTGGGAAGCCATCGCGGCGCTGGCCGCGGCGGCAGATACGTTGAAGGGCTGGGATGATGCATTGGCGAAAGACTGCCTCGAGACCGCAATCAAGGCTTGGAACGAGGAGAAGGCTCACCCCACGCCGATGGGCGGCGCATTCGGCGGAGAGCCAACGGCGGGCTCTGGCGTGCTGGCTGCCTCGCAGGGTGTGGTATCGCGCGCGCAAGGCGCTCATGACAGAAGCGGCACCTCGGGCGCTCCGGTTGCGTCTGCCCCTGCCACTCCGCTACCTGCTCCGCCGGCCGGCTTCGACCGCGCCGCGTTCACAGCCAACCTTGACTGGGTCGCGGCGCTCGAGCTCACCATCGGCACCCATGGCGCCGAGCCCTACAAGTCCCGTCTACGGGAGTTGTTCCCGCAGGTCATCAAGCCACAGCAGATGGGTTTCCGTGGCTGGACGGCGGTAAGGGCATTGCCTTATCTGGACGCGGGCGCGAAGGATCAGATGCGCGAAGCGGTGAAGACCTACATGGCGGGCATCGACAAGCAGTTAGACGCCACGCCTTTCGGCGTGCCTCCGAGCCTCGGCACCTGGGGTGGATCGGGCGAAGTAGTCGACATGGCCATCGAGATGTACTTCCTGCACAGGGCATTTCCGGATCTTGTCGGCCCGGAGTACACCCTGCGCGCGGTCAATTACGTGCTCGGCACGCACCCGGTCTCCAGCACGTCGTATGTGGCTGGCGTCGGCACGGTCTCCAAGACCAGGACCTACAGCAACAACCGCGGTGACAACGCCTACATTCCGGGAGCGGTGATTCCGGGATACGTCATCATCAAGCCGGATTTTCCGGAGTGCATCGACGACTTCGGATTCCTCTGGTTCGAGGATGAAGCCGTCGTAGCCGGGTCGGCAAGCTGGGTGGTGGCCGGCAACGCCGCGGACGCGATTATCAAGGAATCGAAGTAGGTCCAGCACCGCGGTATCGCGGAGAATGCGCGGCGATAGCCCTTCGCCACAGTCTTGCTCTGCACCATCACCGTCTTTTCGTCCCGGAACTGCCAACGCGGCCGCCCCTTTGGAGCCGCGGGCACATCCGGCTGGGCGATAGGGGATTGTTCGAGTCTACCTGAGGGGCCAAATTGTGTCTCACGAATGCGCGTGAGGCTTTTGTGTCTGTGCGCGAATCCGCCGGCCGGCCCGTGGGAGTTGCCGGGCGGGGCGGCCGCCGAAGCGGGAACCATCCGCCCGGTACGCGCGTACAGAAGTCCATTATGCTCAGCGATCTGAAACTCGTGGTCCGGCAACTGGCGAAGTCGCCCGGGTTTGCCGTCACGGCCATTGTCACGCTGGCGCTGGGGATTTGCGCCAACGCCGTGGTCTTCAGTGTTCTGAATGCGCTGGTGCTGCGTCCCGTGAATGTGCCCGGCGGGCAGAATCTCTACATGGTGCAGCGGTTCCAGTTCCCCTCGCAGTCGTACCCGGACTATCTGGATCTGCGGGACCACAACCGGACCTTCGAGGACCTGATGGCGTATCAGATCATCGGTCCGGTGGGAGTGGATACGGGCGGGAACCCGTCGACGGCCTGGCCCTATCTGACGAGCGGGAATTATTTCGATGGTCTGGGCATTCAGCCCTATCTGGGGCGGTTCTTCCACGCCTCGGACGAGAAGGGGATGAGCAGCGCGCCCTACGTCGTGCTGAGCTACGCGTTCTGGCACAGCCGCTTTCACGACGATTCGGGAGTCGTCGGCCGGACGGTGGAGATCAACAAGCACCCGATGACGATCGTCGGCGTGGCGCCGCCGTCGTTCCGGGGTACCGAGCTCTTCTTCGCCCCCGGGCTCTGGATTCCGCTCGTCGAGAAGTCCGTCATCGACGGATCCGACAGCCTGAAGTATCGCGGAAACCACTCCGGGTTTGTGATTGGGAAGCTGAAGCCGGGCGTGACGCCCGCGGAAGCCTCCGCGGACCTGAATGCTCTTGCCGCCTGGCTGTCCAAGACGTATCCGGGCGACGACGATGGGCTCAAATTCACCCTGGCGCGTCCGGGGCTGATCGGCGATATGCTGGGCGGGCCGGCGCGCGCATTCATGACCGGTCTGATGGCGCTTGCCGGGCTGATCCTGTTGGCGGCATGCGCAAACCTGGGAAGCATCTTTGCCGCGCGTGCCTCCGACCGCGCCAAAGAGGTGGCGCTGCGGCTGGCGCTTGGCTCGCGGCGCGGGCGGATTCTGCGGCAACTGCTGACCGAGGCGCTGCTGGTGTCGGTGGCGGGCGGCGCTGTTGGCCTGGCCGGGGGCGTGGCGATCCTGCGCGTGCTGAGCGCGTGGCAGCCGATTCCGGACGTGCCCATCAACATCCCCGTCAATCCCGACGCGCGCACCTACGCCGTGGCTCTGCTGCTGGCGCTGATCAGCGGGTTGCTGTTCGGGATCGTGCCGGTCCGGCAAATCATGCGCACGGACCCGTGGCAGACGCTTCGGGCCGCTTCGAGCGGCATCTCGCAATTGCGGCGGCTGACGGTGCGCGACGTGCTGCTGGTGGTGCAGATCGCCATTTGCGCAGTACTGGTGACCTCCTCGCTGGTGGCGGTACGCGGTCTGGCGCGATCACTGCGAAGCAGCTTCGGATTCCGTCCGCAGAATGTTGTGCTGGTGGAGTGCGATCTGAAGATGGCTGGCTACAGCGACGACCGGTCGCCGGCGATGCAGCGCCGCATGATGGACGCAGCCGCCGCCATTCCCGGCGTGACCTCCGTGGGCTATATCGATCAGATCCCGCTCAGTCTGGGCGGAGGCGACTCCTACGTCTACAGCGACACAACGACGGATTTCCGCCCGACCAACTACGCCGCCGACGCGATGAGCTACACCGTCTCACCAGGCTACCTGGATGCCGCGGGCACCCGCCTGCTGGCCGGCCGGGACCTTAGCTTCAACGACGAAAAGGACAAGCCCTGGACCGCCCTGGTGAACCGGGAATTTGCCGTCAAGGTCTTCGGTTCGGTGGACAAGGCCGTTGGCGGGCACTTCAAGTTCTGGGGCGGAAAGCGGGCGGAGATTGTGGGCGTCGTGGAAGACGGAAAGTACCGCTCGCTGACGGAAGATCAGCAGCCGGCCATGTTCCATTCCTTCCTTCAGACTCCGTCCAGCGGGACGTGGCTGGCGGTGCGTTCGTCGCGTGAGCCGCCGGAGATAGCGGGGGCGCTCGAGCGCTCGCTGCATGGGCTGGATTCGGCTCTGCCCATTTCCATCAGAACCTGGACCTCGGAGATGAACTCCGCGCTCTTCCCGGCGCACGTCGCCACGGTGGCGCTGGGAATCCTGGGCATGCTCGGGGCCATGCTGGCGGTGACCGGCATCTTCGGCATGGCCTCGTATGTGGTGAGCAAGCGGCTGCGGGAACTGGGAATTCGCGTGGCCCTGGGCGCCGGCCGTCAGGAGGTTCTGCGCGCGTCGCTGGGACGCGCATTCCGGCTTCTCGCCATTGGTTCGGTCGCGGGCCTTTTGCTGGGCGTGCTGGGGGCGCGCCTGCTCTCCTTCATCGTCTACCAGGCCACGCCGAAGGATCCGCTCGTTCTGGGCGGGGTGGCTGGGACCATGCTGCTGCTGGGCCTGGTTGCCTCATGGATTCCGGCGCGCAGGGCGCTGGCTGTCGACCCCATGATTCTGCTTCGCGAGGAGTAGAGCGGATGCGGGCCCGCCAGCGGCCGGGACGCTCAGGCGAGATCGCCGGCCAGCGGGCAGCCCTGGCAATGCGCGGTGCGGCGGCAGTGGGCCTTGCCGGCGGCCACGGTGAGGGCGTGGAACTCGTTGTAGATCTGTGTGCGCGCGGTGGGCGGGTCGGCTGCAAAGGCCTCGCGGGTGAGCGCGACGAGCGCCTCGTATCCAGCCCGGTTCCGGCCAGGCGGCGGATCGATCAGGCGGTGGCGCTCGGCGATGCGCCGCAGGTACTCGTCGGCGACGGGAACCGGATGGCCGAGGGCGTAGAGCAGGATGGCGTCCGCGGTTTCGGGGCCGACGCAGGATAGAGCGAGCAGGCGATCGCGCAGCCAGCCAGTGGGCTGCGCGGCAAGCCGGTCGAGAGAGCCGGCGAACTCGGCATCGAGCATGGCCACGAAGGCCTTGAGCGCCGGCGCCTTGCGGGTGAAGAAGCCCGAAGGCTGGATCAGCCGCTTGAGTTCGTCGAGCGGCAGGGCGCGAAGTCCATCGACGGTGAGCGCGCCGGCAAGGCGCAGATTGTCGAGCGAGCGCTCGACGGCCTTCCACGAGGTGTTCTGCGTCAGGTAGGCGCCGAGGATGACCTCGAAGGGCGTCTTGGCCGGCCACCAGTGCTGCGGCCCGTATGCCGCGAAGAGCAGATCGTGCATGGCGCGCAGGCGGCGCTGCGGCGAGGATGCGTCGCGCTTCACTGGAGCGAGTCCTCTGGCCCGGGCGAGGCCAGTTGGAGCTTCCACTCGAGGATGCGGGCGCGGGCGGCGGCGGTTTCGGCTTCCGCCTTGTGCCCGGCGCGCTGCAGGGCGATGGAGAGCGCGGTGTGCGCC
>JBAVMZ010000272.1:0-2826 GCA_049690595.1 Occallatibacter sp.
CAGCGGTTCCGTCAGCCTTATAGCGGTTCCAGAATAGCTATACCCCGAAAGCAGTGCTCTCAAGTCGACGCGACCATCAGGGAGCGGCGACCTTGCACAATCTCAGCCAGGGCACACCTATTCTGGAACCGCTCTAGTGCGTCTCAGACGCCCAGGGCCCATCCATTCGCCGTCCCCGCGGCATTCGAGGCAAACGCCTCGTTCAAGCGTGCTCTCAAAGAGACGGCATCACTTGCGTACTGCCTCGCTGCGATCAATCGCAAAGGTGGATTAAGCAGTTCTCCGATTTGGAAAGAGGGTTGAATATCTTCGGAAGGGGACGACAGGCTTTTACTTCACGACCATTCCTGGGAATCAACAGCCACGGTCGGACCTTGCCTCCCTGGGTCCCTCGATTCGGGAGACCAGCGGCCGTCGGCTGTGTCAAACTGAGAGTGGAACCGGCACAAGAACCGGCACCAGCCGAGAACCAACCGGCTTGATCGGTTCAGGTTCTTCGACTAAGCATATTCTCGGTCAACAAGATGCGACGAACGTGGGCCTGTAGCTCAACGGTTAGAGCAGGGGACTCATAATCCCTTGGTTGGGGGTTCGAATCCCTCCGGGCCCACCAGAATAAAATAAATATTATGAGTGGTTTATAGCGTTTTTCTCGGCCCGCTTTCGTTCACACCCCAAGTTTCCGAAAATCGCCGTCACAGCCATTTCAATTACACTTGCGCTGCGCGCCATGCTGGGCGCAAAAGAGGAAGCCGGGGCACTCCGCGGTGGATGCCGGCTCCGGGTTGGTTCGCCTTACGAGAGCGGCACCAGCGTTCCAGTCAGCTCCGGCTGGCAGACGGAGGGCTGTTCGCCCTCGGTCTTCGGCGTCCAGCCACGCGGCTGGTAGATGCAGCAGGGTTCCTGGGCCAGCGGGTCGCCGGTCAGCGCGTAGGCGCGGGCGCGGGAGCCGCCGCAGATCTCCTTGTACTCGCAGGCGCCGCACTTGCCCTCGAGCTTGGAGGTGTCACGCAGCGATTTGAAGATGGGCGCGTTCTTGTAGATCTCCTGGAGCGGCGTCTCGCGGATGTTACCGGCGTGGATGGGCAGGAAGCCGGAGGGGTAAACGTTGCCCACGTGCGAGACGAAGAGGAAGCCCTTGCCGTCGTTGACGCGGCGGGTGGCCCAGCTCATGTTGCGGGTCTCGGGGGCGGCCGTTGGAGCGCCGGGTTCGTAGTGGGCGTTGCCGCGCGCAGCGCCGTGGCCCATCTTGCGCTCTTCCAGCTTGTGCTGCAGCAGGTAGCGCCGATAGTGCATCGCCTCAGTGGTCTTGATCTGGAAGTTGGCGCGGAGCGAGAGTTCGTAGATCTTGCCGAAGACCTGTTCGAATTCCTCGCCGCTGAGCAGGTCGGCCTGCTGGCCTCGGCCCAACGGGACGAGGAAGAATACATTCCACATTACGATCTTCTGCTTCTCGAAGAGGGCGCAGAGGTTATCGAGGTCGTGGGCGTTGTGGCGGCTGATGGTGGTGTGCACCTGGATGGGAATGCCCACTTCGCTGGCCCACTCGATGGCCTGGATGGTCCGGTCCCAGGCTCCGGGGAGGCCGCGGAAGCGGTCGTGAATCTCGGGCGTGGAGCCGTCGAGCGAGATGCCCAGCCGCACCAGGCCGGCTTCCTTCAGCTTGACCATCGCCTCGCGGGTGAGCAGCGGGGTGGCCGAGGGGGTCAGGGCCACCTGCACGCCCTTGCCGGCGGCGTAGCGGATCAGCTCGAAGACGTCGGCGCGCTTCAGCGGGTCGCCGCCGGTGAAGACGAAGATGGGCACGTGCATGGTGGCAATCTGGTCGATCAGGTCTTTGCCTTCCTCGGTGGAGAGCT
Source organism: Occallatibacter sp. (assembly GCA_049690595.1). GTDB lineage: Bacteria > Acidobacteriota > Terriglobia > Terriglobales > Acidobacteriaceae > Telmatobacter. Next base: position 1,860 of record JBAVMZ010000272.1, read on the forward strand.
GGTCGGGGTGGGCCAGCGGCTGCGCGGCGGCGCGGCAGTGCTTGCAGGCCAGGTCGCAGGACTGGGTGACCTCCCAGATGGCGAGGAAAGGCGACTCGTCGTAGTCGATTCCGCCACGAGCGGGGATGTTGTGCATCATCGTTTGCATAGGGCCTCCGGCGTCCGGCGGCGTGTGATCCCAGGGGAAGCGAGCTCAGCGGAGGGGAACACCGCGACGCACCCCTAGGAGAGCAGCCACGGAAGGCGGTTTGCTGTGACTTAAATCACTCTTGTTTGCCAGATCGTGAAATTCCGTTTCCTTCTGCTGGACAAAAAGCCAAAACGGGCACAGAATGTCTGCGTCGGAGAGCGCATTCTCTGAACTCCGCGTCAATCGTGGAGATAGAGCATTTCCGGCGGCCGCCTGCCTGGGTTCTTTGAAACCGCGCAGCGTGACCCGCCTCACCCTCCGGTGTGCCTACCGGCACCGCTAACCGCAAGTGCCAGCGGCAGAATGTTTTCCGCTGTTCAAGAAGGAGGTTCCCATGGCCGCTCTTTTGAAGCCGGGCTGGAGCAAACCCTCCGCTATTCTGTTTGCCACGGAGATACCCGCCAACGAGAAGAGCTTCGCCTTCGCCCTGGCGCAAGCCAGGGAGTTCGGGGCGGACCTGATTCTGTTTCACGCGTACGACACGCTGGTGGTGGCTGCCTCGGAGACCTCCGGCGTCCGCTATTACGACTACGCGGCGGCGGCGCGCTCGGAGATGCAGCACCTGGAGCCGCTGGCTCGCCAGGTGCGCGACGCCGGGGTGCAGTGCGAGATCGTGGTGCGCCCGGGGCTGGCCGCCGACCAGATTCTCGCCTTCCTGCGCGAGCGCGAGGTCGACCGCGTGGTGATGGGCACGCACTCGCCCGGCCCCGTCGGCAAGCTGCTGGTGGGCTCGGTGGCCGAGGCCGTGCTGCGCACCGCCCGCGTCCCGGTCTACAT
>JBAVMZ010000273.1:0-22587 GCA_049690595.1 Occallatibacter sp.
GTGTTGGTGAACGTAACCGTGGTGTCCTGCGAAGAACCCGGCGCGAAAGTCTGGAGACCCGGCGGAGTGGCCGTCGCCGGAGCCGGCGCAAGGCTCAGCCGCGGCAAGTCGTAGCCGGCGGCAACGATGTTGGCCTGCACCTTCTGGTCCGTGGCATCGGCCGGGAAGGTGCCCGCGGCCGTCATCGCGCCTTCGTAGAAGGTGCCCTGCGAGCCGTTCGAGTTGTCGCCGCCGTTGCCCAGCAGGATGGCGCCCTGCTTGCGCATCGGGTCGTAGGTGGCGTTCACGCGCCCACCGTCGAACATCACCGCGAGCGCGCCCCGCTGCGCGTCGCCGCCCAGCGTCGTCCAGTGGTGCGGCTCGCCCTTGGCCATCGCGGTAGCAAATCGCCAGGTAATGCTCGGCAGATGGCAGAGATTGCTTCCATCCGGGTTGACGCAACCCACCAGGTTGTTCTCCTGGTCGGTCATGATCCACGGGCCGGGAGTATTCGAGTGATACCACCAGGGCGCGTTGCCGAAGTAGGCGGTTTCCATGGTGCCGTTGTCGTCGTCGCGGCTGTCGGTCTCGGCGTTGCCGTAGTCGAAGCAGCAGCCGGAGTTGAAGTGCCGGCCGTTGATCACCCAGTACTGGCCCTCGGCCTGATCGTCCACCGCGGTGCCCTTCGCGTCGTCCTGGCGCAGGCCCATGCCCGGCTCGATGAAGACGCCATAGGCCTTGTGGCCCATGATCGTCACCGGCGCCATGTCGGCCAGCGGGATGTTGTTGAACCCGCCCATCGCCGGGCCGGCAAATCCGCCGCGCGGCGCCTGGGTCAGGTCGTTGTGTTTCCCCGATTGGTCGTAGATGGTGGCAATCCAGCAATAGGTATTGGCGCAGAAGGCGTCCTGCGCGGCCGCGTTCGCGTATCCGCCCGCGTCCGGAACCGGCGACGCGACTGGCTGGACGACGCCGATATCCAGCGTCTTGCCGTCCGACTGACGCAGCACCTGGTAGAGCGGGCCGTTATAGGCGGCGTACAGCGCGCGCGTGGTGCTGTGCGCAGCCACGCAGGGATCGCCGGCGGCGGCGTAGATGTCACAAGGGCCTTGGGGTCTGGGCGGAGCGACGTTGGGACCTGCCCCGGCCGGTTGCGCCATCGTCAGCGTGGCGCCAATCAGAGCGGTCGCCAGTACGAGCATCCGTCGAATATCGATTCTGGTTTTCATGCGGTTCCTGTCTGCCTTGCCGGGCGGTTGGAGATCGGGAAGAGACTCGCTCTCCGCGGTAGGGTGTCTGGGTTCTTCGAATTCTCCGTCGGGAATACGTATACCACATAGTCCTGAAGATGCCCCACATCGACCAGATGCGGTCCGGGGAATACGTATACCTCCCACCGCGGCGGCCGTACGGGACGACGACCTTGCGGTGTCTACTTTGTCTCCGCCACCGCCCGGCGAATCGCACCGGCCAGCGAAGCCCGAAGCATCGCCTCCTGTTCGGCAGGAACCTCTCCCTGGGCCAGGTCAGCCGACCCTCCGCCGCGCAAGCCAAGGCCGGCAAGAGCCTCCCGCAGAATCTGCCCGCAGTGAAAGCCAAGATCCGGGCTGCGGGCCACGAAGACGCATACCGGTCCTGACTCCTGCGCGCTGAGGATCGCCGCGGTCGAAGCGGCGGCGGCCACGGTGCGCGAAGCAAGCAGCCGCACGTACTCCCGATCCCGGTCCCTCCACGCGCGCTCGATGAGCCGAAGACCGTTTTCGGCCGGCGCCTCCGATGACAGCCGCGCTCCGTGAAGCACGGCCAACTCCTCGCGCAGACGCTGGCGCTCCCTGGCGCCTGTTTTCGTCTCGGCCAGCAGCCGGGCAACCGTGGCCGGCAGCTCCGCCGCACCGGTTGAAAGCAGCGCCGCGGTTTCGGCCAGGACGGCCGCGTCGGCCCGAGCCGCCCGGACCGCCCGCATGCCGCAGACGAACTCCACGCGGACGCCGCGGCTCACCTTCTCCGTCCGGCGCAGAAGCAGGCCGCCGATCTGCCCGGTAGAGCTGAGATGCGTTCCCCCGCAGGCGTTGGAGTCGATCTCCGCGATATCGATCAGGCGAATCGCGCCCTGCCGGTCCGGCAGTTTCCGAAGCGCACCCTTGACGAGCAGGACCTCTGCCTCCTCGCGCGAGACCAGCCCTGCGGTCACCAGCCGGTCCTAGGCAACGATCTCGTTGACCATTCGCTCGACCCGTTCGAGATCGCGTTGCGCCAGCGAGCCGGTGGCCAGATCGATGGTCGAGACCGATTCTCCCAGGTGGAAGGAGACCGTTGGCGCCTTTGACTCGCGCAGAAAGATCGCGGAGAGCAGATGCTGGCCGGTGTGCTGCTGCATGTGGTCGAAGCGCCGCTCCCAGTCGATCTGGCCCTCCACCTGAGTCCCCTTGGCAAGCGGCGTGCGCACCCAGTGCCAGATCGTCCCGTCCTCGTCCTCCTCGACCTGCTCCACCGGGATCTCGAGCGGCTCCGCGCCGTGCGCCGATGCTCGCAGCAGACCCATATCGAAGGGCTGGCCGCCACTGGCCGGGTAAAAGGCCGTCCGATCCAGCGATAGCTGCCAGCGAGTCTCAGCCTGGCCGTCAGCGGCTTCGCGCAGACCGGTAACGGTCGCGGTGAATGACCTCAGAAATGAGTCCGAATGGTAGAGGCGCTCGCTGCTCTGCAAGGTTGAGTCTCCAGGCCGGTTTCGCGGCACGGCGTGGAAACGCGGACCCCGGAACACCGGTCTTTCGATTCAGTGTAGTCCCCCACCGGCTTCGCCGACCCACGGGGCATGAGACTGTAGCGTCGGCCTCCCGGCCCGGGGTCCCCAACGAGCGATCTGTGCTCGGTGGGGTGGTGGAACGGCTGTAACGCGGGCGTCCCCGCCCGCGCCCGCTCTCGCTGAGCCGCCAGATTTGTTTCTTTCTAGTGCGACGACGCCGCTCCCACGCGCCGCAACCGCCTTCACTTTGCCGGCTCCTGCGGCTTGGCGGGCGCATAGGTTGCAAAGTTCATCCGGTAGACCTTCAACTGCGAGAACTCGGCCTGGCTCTCCTGAGCGATGAAGCCGATGCGCCCCGACGGCCTGAGCAGGAAGAAGCTCTGCATGAGCAGGTCGTCGATGTAGAGCTCCACTTGCCCGCCGCGCAGCCAGAGCCGGAAGCTGTGTTCCTTGCCGTCGTCGAGCCCGGTCACAGTGGCGCAGTTGCGGCCGGTCACATCGAGCGCGTCGAAATGAAAGTCAGTGTCGAGCGTGAGCCTGCCGATCGCCGACTCGCGCCACGCGGGCTCGCCATCCTCGAGCAGGATCGCGGTCCCCGGCCCTTTCTCCATGCCCTCGACATAGAAGCCGGCGTAGGTTTTGCGCGCGTCGCGGGTGCGCGGCGTCAGCTTTGTCGCCTTCACGCGGCCTTCCACGACGATGCCCTCGTCCAGGTCGAAGCGCTGGTTCAGCACCACCACGCCCTTGCGCGTCTTCCTCGCATCCAGCCAGGAGAAGGCGCGCCATTCCTTGTCGGTGTGGACCGCGAGCGAGTCGCCCGTGGCGGCCACGCGCAGGATGAGATTCGAGTCCGTCTGTCCCGGCGGAAAGACCACGGTGTGCTGGCTGGGGTCGATCCGCACCTCCTCGCCCTTGGCGCGGTCGTTGCCGTTCCAGTAGACCAGGCGCAGATGGCCCGCGGCGTCGACGATCGCCTTTCGCATCGGCAGGAACCAGACGCCGTGGCCGTCGGTTCCTTGCGTGGCCATGAAGGTCAGAGGATCGCTGACCAGGTTCTCCGGGCTGTCCTTGACGAAGGCGGCAAGAACATGGATGTAGGTGTTGCCGTCGATGCCGGAGGTTCCCGTGAGCCGGTAGGCCTCCATGTCGGGATGGAAGGGGCCCGTGGGCGAATCGGCGACCCAGGTATAGACGCCGTAGCCCGAGAAACCGTAATGGTTGGCGTTGCCGCCGAGGAAGTAGTACTTCGTTCCGATCTTGCGGACGCCGCCGACCTCAAGGGTCGGGATCTGGAACGAGGCCTGCATCTCCGGCGCCTTCACCGGGCGATAGTGCACTCCGTCGGCCGACTCCATCATGCCGAAGCCGCCGTGGTCGATGGGGTCGGCAACCACGTAGCCCAGGTAGCCGGCCGGGCGATTGGCATCGTCCCTGGGAATCATGTACATATGATCCCACCGGCCCTCCTGCAGATAGAACTTTGGGTCGATGGGCACCTCGTAGAGAAACTTCCAGTGGACCAGGTCGGAGGACTCGTAGAAGCGCAGCAGGTTGTTGTTGGTTCCGCGGTCGGAGAAGGCGCCGTGGTTCAGGATGTAGCGGTCGCCCACGCGGGCAATGTACGGCTTCCAGACCGCATTGTTCTTGAAGCCCTCGGATTTGAGGACCACCCCGTAGTCGCTCCAGTGAACGCCGTCGTCCGAAGTGGCCAGCCAGATGCTCTCGCCGCCGTACATCGAGAACATGTAGTAGCGGTTGTTGGCGTAGATTACCGAGGGGTCCCAGAAAAAGCCCTTCTGCGGCTGGTAGACGAAGCCATTGTGCTCCGACGGACGGTGCGGCGGCAGCACGCCGGGCGGCTGGCCCAGGACCGGGGCCGGAAGAGCGAAAAGGACCGAAAAGGCAACGGCGGCGAGGACGGCTGCGGGTAGCGGTCTCATGGATGCCTGAACCTCCGGTTTCCACAACGGAGACATTAGAACACGATCCCCGGAAGGCCCGAGCGGAGGATGCAGGCGGCAGACGGTTTGAGGTTCGAAGGCTGGCTTCAGCCAACAGGGCAATCGCATGAAAGTATTTTGTTGCCGAATATGGTCCCCATTCGTACGCGCCGCAGGCGCACAGGATGTTACAGCGAAACGAGAGTGGCTGTATCCCAAAGGCAAGCCCCTCAAGTCGACGCGACCAACAGCGAGCGGCGACCCTGCACCAAGCTCAATAGGCCACACCAACTCTGGTTTCGCTCTAGCCCCGCGCTTCAACGCTTGCGATTACCCACATCTTCGCGCGAGCGCGATTTTGGCGAGGATTTGGGCCTCTTCCAGCGTTGGAGGGCAGCGGAGCTCTTATTTCGAAGGAAAGAGAAACGGGCATTTCTAATGGTCTTTTCGCAAGTCCTTGAAAAGAAATGCAGACTTGTGGGTAATTGCAAGGTTTACCCTAGGCTTACAGTGTCCGCGGCCAAGAACGGGGAAGCAAGTCCACGCCATTGGAAGTGGGCGCCTGGCTGCGGAAGGTGGTCGCAAACCCGTCGGTCTCCGGCACGGCGGTATGCAGCCAGCCAACACATTCAAGACGGTGATGTTCGGTCCGAATGCGCCCCTGTGGCCGTTCCTGAGTCGCTTCGGTTCACCGAGCCGCTGGCACAGGCTGAGCGCGGCCGGACTCCGCCCGAGCTCGGCCCCGGGATCTGGTTTGGCCCCGCCCGGAACCTGGCGCAGGAGTCACCGAGGTAACTGGGACCCGAAGACGCTGGTGCCGCGCCTCCGATAACTTACGGAACCTCTCGAAGACCCTTGCTCTCTTTTTTAAATATCGGTTAAGGTTCGTTCTCCACTTAGTGAAAAGTGCAGGATATTTACTTCTCTTTCATCCATTATCCGGATCGATCCCTTAGGCTCCCGTTAGTGAACTGCACAAACAGCAGCATCCTGCTTTCTGCCGCGATTGCTCCTCCGGCGGGCGCTCGTTAATGCAGAACCCGCCCTCCTGCCAGGCAGGAAAGGCGAGACTCCGCATGCCTTTGAAAGCACGATGAATATGGGAAAAACCCGTCGGTTTCGCCTCAATCTGGTTGCGTTTGCAGCCGGGCGCCGCCTGGATTCTTCCCATGATCGCTCTGCGCGTTTGCCGCACTTCATGGCAAGCTGTTTTGCCTGCCGGGTTTTCTGGGTTCCATAAAAACAAGCGGAGATAACCCACTGCTAAGTGGGGATGGCGAAGCTGTGCTCTGACCACCCCTTCTGGCTAGATTCAACAGAGACCCAGAGTAATTATCCACTGCTAAGTGGGGATGGCGAAGCTATGCCCTGACCATCTCTCCTCTCGGCAAGGGCGGGCCAACCAACGGAATTCCGGCGCTCTCCAGCCCGGCGGAAAAGCAGTCTCCATGATCTCTCTCGATGAATCGCGAAAACAGTGGTTCGCACTCTTCACCGCGTCGAACAACGAAAAACAGGTGGAGCGGCATCTGTGCCGCAAGGAGATCGAGACCTTTCTCCCTCTTTACACGGTCACGCGGCGCTGGAGGAATCGCACCACCGCCAAGGTCCAACTCCCGCTCTTCGCGGGCTACATCTTTGCCCGCTTCGCGCGCAACGAGAGCGCGCGCGTTCTCGAAGTACCCATGCTCTATTCGATCGTGGGCAACCGCCGCGGGTCGCTGCCCGTCCCCGACGCGGAGATCGAGGCGCTTCGCGCGGCCCTCGCGACGGGCCAGACTGAGCCCCATCCCTATCTGAAGGTCGGCCAGCGGGCACGCATCCGCACCGGCGCGCTGACGAGCTGGGAAGGGATCGTCTCCCGGCTCGACTCCGGCCTGCGCGTTGTTCTCACGGTCGAATCGATCATGCGCAGTTTTGCGGTCCACGTGAATGCCGACGACATTGAAGTGCTCGATGCGCCGGCGCTGGCATTCGAAATGCCGGCGAATCCAAACCAGAACCTGGAGAAGGCGTGACTCTTCGCTCGAATGGAACCGGCAACCCGGCCAGCCGCGGCGCTGGACGCAAAACGACGCCCGGGGAGGGCGCGAGAAACGAAATCACCGTCTCGGAACTGATTGAGATTGTGGCCCGGCGCAGGCTTCCGCTGCTGGCCTGCGTCGCCCTGGGCGCGCTGGGAGCGATTGTCTTCTCTCTCCTTCTGCCGCGGCGATACGAAGCTGTTTCGCGGCTCACGGTCGACTTCCGTCCCACCGAGTCGGCCAGCGTCGAAGCGCTGGCGCAGGTGGCGGGGGTTGCCGACCCCACCACGCTGCAGACGCAGGTCAGCATTCTGCAGACCGATTCGATGGCCTGGGAAGTGATTCGCCGGCTGCGACTCGATCAACGCGCGGAGGCCCTGCCGCGGCGATTCGAAACCGGCGCTCCGTTCTGCCAGACTCCGGTCGGCCAGCTGCTGGAAAGCGCAACCACCGAATGCCGCGAGCGCCTGCTCGAGGAGTTCCGCACCCGCGTTCATGTCCAGGCGGTTCCACGAACGGAGATCATCGAGATCCGCTACCGCAGCACCTCTCCCTACTTGGCCGCCGCAGTGGTTAACGTGATCGCCACGGCGTACATGGAGTACAACTTCCGCGCCAAGTACGAGTCGGCCACCAAGAGCACGGCCTGGCTCGCCGGTCAGTTGACCGGGGTTCGCAAGGACGCCGAGGAGGCGGTCCGCAAGATGCTGGCCCTGCAGCAGCAGACGGGGACCATGGGCGCCGAAGGGGGCCCGAACCTGCTGCTGGCGCAGCTCACCGGCCTGAGCCAGCAGCTGATCGCGGCGCAGGGCGAGCGCATTGTGCAGGAGGCCCGCTACCGCACCGCGCTGACCGGCGATCCGGAGGCGATGGTCAATCTGACGCAGGGCACCACGCTGCAATTGCTGCACGCGCAGCAGGCGGCTCTGGAAAATCAATACGCGGAGCTGGATGCGCAGTTCGGCGAGAACTATCCGCGGGTGCTCCAGGTCAAGGAGCAGTTGGCCCACGCGCAGGAGGCGATGAAAAACGAGCTCCAGCACACGGTGGAGAAGCTCAAGCGCGAGTACGAAGCCGCTGTGCGCAGCGAGGAGATGCTGGCCGACAAGGTGGAACGGCAAAAGCAACTGGTCTACTCCTCCACGGAGGCCGGAGAGCAGGCGGCGCTGCTGGGCCGCGACGTCGAGGCCACCAGCGAACTCTACAAGCAGATCGTGAAGAGGCTAAAGACCGGCGGCATCCTGGCCGCCAGCGAGGGGCCGGACATCACGGTCGTCGATCCAGCGGCCGTTCCCTACCGGCGCGCCGAGCCGCATCCGGCATTCAACCTGCTGGCCGGAATCGTCGTCGGACTCATCGCGGGGCTGGTGCTCACCGGCGTTCTGGAAGCGCTGGACCCACGAATTGCCGCGGCCAGCGCCGTACGCCAGATCTGCCCGGTGGCTGGCATGGACGCGATTCCCTGCCTGGCAGAAGGGAGGCGCCGCGCTGCCAGCGCTGGCAGCGGCATCCTTGCGGTCGACCGGCCCGACAGTGCGGCAGCCGACGCCTTCCGCATCCTCCGCACCTCGCTGCTGCACACCCGCGGGGGCGCGCAACCGAAGATTCTGCTCGTCAGCAGCCCCCGCCCGGGGGACGGCGGCGAGGTGGTCAGCGCCAACCTTGCCGCCGTGCTTGCACAGAGAAGCGCCCGTGTTCTGCTGGTGGATGCGGACCTTCGAGAGGGCCGGCTCAGCGAGACTCTTGGCCTGCACGATGCCGGAGGTCTGTCCGAAGCGCTCGGAGCCGCCGGCGATACGGACCTGAGCCAGGAGCTTCCCGGACTCGAGATGTTGCGCGTCCTGCCTGCCGGCAGCTTCGCCGCCAGCCCCGCCGACCTGCTCGACTCCGAACGCATGCGTGCCCTCGTCGAGAGTTGGCGCAACAGTTACGACCACGTCGTCCTCTCCGCCCCGCACCTGGCCGGCCAGAGCGATGCGGTCATTCTGGCCACCATGGCGGACACTTCCCTGCTGGCGGTCCGGGCTGGACTGGGCCGCCAGAAAGACCTGCGCGCGGCCGTCGATGCACTCGACGGTGTGGGCGCTCCCCTGCACGGCGCAGTTGTCACCGAACCCCTGACTCCGTCGCGCTTTGTCCGCGCCACGTCGTGGACCGATCGGCCTTCCACGCGGCCGGGAACGGAGACCCCTCATGCATAGCCGGTTGAAATGGCCCTTCGCTCTGCTTGCGGCATTCTGCCCGCTCACGCTGCTGGCGCAGGTCCCGCTGACTCCCACCCTCACCGAGTCGGTCCCGCAGGCTGCCGCACCCGTGTCGGTTCACGGTCTGCCGGAAGTGACAGTGGAGACGAGCGTGACGGCAACCCGTGCGCTGCTCGGGCCCGGCGACCTGATCGACGTCAGCGTCCTTGGAATTCAGGAGCTGACGCAGCGCCTCCGCGTGGACCAGGATGGCCTCATCCATCCCTCGCTCATCGGCAACGTGCAGGTCAGCGGCAAGACCCCGGACTGGCTGCGCCAGACCATCGCCGACAAGCTGGTGCAAGGCCGCATGGTGAAGAACCCGCAGGTGCAGGTCTTCGTTGCCGAGTACGCAGGTCAGATGGCCTTCATCACCGGCGAGGTCAACCACCCCGGCGCCTACTCGCTGCTCCGCTCGCACCGGCTGAACGACCTGATCGCCATTGCCGGAGGCCTGACGAACCGCGCCGGCAATTCGGTCTCCATCGTGCGCTCCGGCGACCAGAAGAACCCCGTGCATATCGACCTGGGCGACAAGGACCCCGAGCGCGGCAACCCCGAGATCGAGGCCGGCGACTCGATCGCCGTCGATCTGACCGGCGTCGTTTACGTCCTCGGCGAGGTTACCCGGCCCGGCGGCTTCCTGCTCGACCGGCGCGGCTCGCTCAGTTTCCTCCAGGCCATCGCACTGGCCGAAGGGACCAACCAGAATGCCTCGTTGAAGAAGGCCGTCCTGCTGCATTCGGCCGAGCCCAACGCGCAACCGATCCTCGTGAACCTGAAGATGATCGTCAAGGGTCAAGCCCCCGATTTCCGGTTGCAGGCCGGCGACATCGTCTGGGTAGCCGACAGCCAGTTGCGAAACCTGGGCCGGCTCGCCATCACCACCATGATGGCCACCGCCAGCGGCGTCGCCATTTACTCGACCTATCCCCACTAGAGCGATTCCACAATTCACGCGCCCTTTCACATTGAGTGCAGGGTGGCGTTTTCTTAAGGAAAACGCCACTTGAGAGCGGTGGCTTCGGGGTACAGCAATTGTGGAATCGCTATAGCCGCGCGCAAGCCCGCGGCCGCCCCGCGAAAGGGCTCTTATGGCAGCCTCCATCTCGACCAAGGTTCTCGGTCTCTCCGCTCCGCTCTCGATCACCGGCCGCAAGGTGCGCGTCGCGGTGGTGGGCTGCGGACGAATCTCGAAGAACCACCTCGACGCCATTCGCGCGCACGCCGGCGAGATCGAACTGGCCGGCCTCTGCGACACCCATACCGAGCGGCTGGTGAAGGCCGCCACCGAAGAAGGTGCGCCCGCCTACAGCAGCCTGGGCGAGATGCTGGCCACGGCCGCGCTCGACGTGGTGGTTCTGGCCACGCCCAGCGGACTGCACGCACGCCAGGCAATCGAAGCGGCGCAGGCCGGATGCCACGTCGTCACCGAGAAGCCGATGGCCACGCGCTGGCAAGACGGCAAGCGCATGGTCGAGGTCTTCGACCGCGCCGGGCTGCGGCTCTTCGTGGTCAAGCAGAACCGCACCAATGCCACGCTGCAGTTGCTCAAGCGCGCTGTCGACAAGCGCCGCTTCGGCCGCATCTACCTGGCCGAGGTGAATGTCTTCTGGACCCGCCCGCAGGAGTACTACGACAGCGAGCGCTGGCGCGGCAAGTGGGAGTTCGACGGCGGCGCGCTGATGAACCAGGCCAGCCATTATGTCGATCTGATCGACTGGGTCGTTGGCCCGGTCGAAAGCGTGCAGGCCTATACCAGCACGCTGGCCCGCAATATCGAGGTCGAAGACACCGGCGTGGTGGGCATCAAGTGGCGCTCCGGCGCGCTCGGCTCGCTCAACGTCACCATGCTCACCTATCCGAAGAACCTGGAAGGGTCAATTACAGTGCTCGGCGAGTGCGGCACGGTGCGCGTCGGCGGCGTGGCGGTGAACAAGATCGAGCGCTGGGAGTTCGACACGCCCGACCCGGACGACGAACTGGTTGCCGGGAGCAGCTTCGAAACCAGGTCGGTGTACGGCACCGGGCACATGCGCTACTACCGCAACGTGATCGACGTGCTGCGCGGCGAGTGCGATCCGGAGACCGACGGGCGCGAGGGACTGCGCTCGCTGGAACTGCTGACCGCCATGTATATTTCGGCGCGCGACGGGCGCCGCGTCTCGCTGCCGCTGGAACACTGAGGATGCCTGAGCAAATGACAATACCCATGGCAACGGAACCATCCGACGGCGCGGCCAGCGCCGGGCTTGCGTATACCGTGCACCCCACCGCCATCGTCGACAAGGGCGCGATGGTGGGCGCGGGAACAAGGATCTGGCACTGGGTCCACGTGAGCGCGGGCGCCGTGATCGGCGCCAACTGCTCGTTGGGGCAGAATGTCTTCGTCGGCCGTGCCCGCATCGGCAACAACGTCAAGATCCAAAACAACGTGTCGATCTACGATGCGGTCGAGCTGGAAGACGACGTCTTCTGCGGGCCGAGCATGGTCTTCACCAACGTCGTCAATCCGCGCAGCCACATTGTGCGCAAGCACGAGTACAAGCCGACGCTGGTCGGCCGCGGAGCCAGCATCGGCGCCAACGCCGTCATCGTCTGCGGGCACGCCGTGGGAAGATACGCCATGATTGGCGCCGGCGCGGTGGTGACGCGCGACGTGCCCGACTTCGCGCTGGTCGTCGGCAACCCGGCGCGCCGCATCGGCTGGATCTGCCAGTGCGGAGTGCGTCTGCCAAACTCGGCCTCGACGCTTCTCTGCGCGGCCTGCGGGTGGCAGTACGAGATCGCCGCCGGCTCCTGCACCCCTGTCGCCAACACGTCCGCGAACGTTTAGACCCGAGTCGAAATATGGAATTCATCGATCTGAAGACGCAGTACGCTCGCCTGAAAGACCGCATCGACGCGCGCATCCATGCGGTTCTCGACCACGGCCAGTTCATCATGGGGCCAGAGGTCGCCGAACTCGAGCGCGCGCTCGAAGCGGCGACCGGCAGCCCCCACGCCATCGCCTGCTCCAGCGGTACCGATGCTTTGTTGCTTGCGCTGATGGCGCTCGGCATCGGCCCCGGCGACGACGTGGTCACCTCGCCCTTCAGCTTTGTCGCCACCACTGAGACCATCGCCCTTCTGGGCGCGCGGCCGGTCTTCTGCGACATCGACCCGCGCACCTGCAACCTCGACCCCTCGCAACTGGAGCGCGCCATCGGGCCGCGAACCCGCGCCATCCTTCCGGTCTCACTCTACGGCCAGTGTGCGGACATGGACGCGATCAACCGCATCGCACAGGAGCGGGGCCTGGCCGTCATCGAGGACGCGGCGCAGAGCTTCGGCGCCACCTATCGAGGCAGGCCGTCGGGTAATCTCTCCACCATCGGATGCACCAGCTTCTTCCCCTCCAAGCCGCTCGGCTGCTACGGCGACGGAGGCGCCTGCTTCACCAGCGACCAGGCACTGGCGACGCGGATGCGCCAGTTGCGCGTGCACGGCCAGGACCGCCGCTACCATCACCCGCTGGTGGGCATCAACGGCCGCATGGACACGCTGCAGGCCGCCATTCTCCTGGCCAAGCTGGAGAGCTTTCCCGCGGAGATCGTGGCGCGCCAGCGTGTTGCCGCACGCTACGAGGAATTGCTGGGCGGCGCCGTGGCCACGCCGTTTGTCGAGAGCTACAATCGCTCCACCTTTGCCCAGTACACCATCGAGGTGGACGAGCGCGACCGCGTGCAGCAGGCGCTCAAAACCGAGGGCATCCCCACCGCGGTGCATTACCCGGTGCCGCTCCACCTGCAGCCCGCCTTCGCCGGTCCGCAGCATCCGCGTGGCAGCCTTCCCTCGGCCGAGCGCGCCGCCGAGCGCGTGCTGAGCCTGCCTATGCACCCCTGGCTCGCGGAGGAAGAACAGGCCAGAATTGCCGGCGCGGTTCTGCGCGCGGCAGGCGCGCACGCAACTACGCTCTAGCCAGAGGATGGGACGGGCACGCCTCGAAAGTCCGGCATCGCGGAGCGATCCGCTCCGCCGCCTCCACGACAGGCAGTCTCCTGCGGAGAGAACACGGTAGCCATGCAGAATTCAGGATCTGTCCAGGAGCTGGCTCGCTCAGGCGTTCTTACAGTACGCTCCGGCATCGGCAAACTCCGCGCCAACAGTTTTCTCCGCAACGTCGGCATCATGAGCAGCGGCGCCGCCTTCGGCCATCTCTTCACGCTGGCCGCAGCTCCCCTGCTGACGCGCATCTACGGACCGGAGGAGTTCGGCTCTCTGGGCCTGTTCACCACGCTGCTCAGCACGCTCAGCGTGGCCACCACGCTGCAGTACGAGATCTCGATCGTGGTTGGCAACGACGAGAAGGAGGCCGCTTATCTCACCTTCGGTTCGCTGATCGTCGCGCTTCCGGTCTGCGCTCTGGCCGGCGTGTTGCACTGGCTGCTCATCCGCTTCCGCCTGCTGGGCTTCGGCGGCATGCCGTGGTTCTCGCCTCTGCTGCTCGCGTTTGCCATGGCCTTCGTCGGCACCTTCACGGCGCTGCGCTACTGGTCGCTCAGGGAAAAGCAGTTCCGCTGGATTGCCCAGGCCACGATCGTGCAGAGCGCCGCCCGCTCCATCCTGCAAACCGCGCTCGGCATTGCAGGCATGAAGGCCTCCGGCCTGCTGATCGGCGAGACGCTGGGGCGCGGAATGGGCATGTCGAAGAATCTGCGCAGTTCCTGGTCCGTTCTCAGGCCGCACGCGCTCGCCTTTCGCTGGAACGAACTGGGACAAGCGCTCTGGCGCCATCGCAAGTTTCCGCTCTTCTCGTTTCCTTCGTCGTTTCTCGACGCGCTCTGCCTTGGCCTGCCGCTGCCACTGCTGGTGCATATGTACGGCGTCTCGCTGGGCGGATACTACTCGCTGGTCTGGAAGGCCATCACCGTCCCCAGCGTGCTGATCGTGGTCTCGGTGGCCGACACCTTTCATTCGAGCCTGGCCACCTGCGCGCGCGACACACCGGAGCAGGTGGGGATGCTCTTTCGGCGCACCAGCATCGGCCTGCTGCTGGCGGGCCTGCTGCCCACGGCGCTGCTGTTGCTGTCTGGACCGCAGCTTTTCGGCTGGATCTTCGGTTCGCGCTGGCAGCTCTCGGGCGTCATCGCGGCCATCATCGCTCCCTGGTACCTGGCGCAGTTCGTGGCCAACCCGTTGAGCCGCGTGGTCGTGGTGCTCAGCGGCCAGGAGATCAAACTGATCTGGGATGTACTCTGCCTTGTTTCCCTTGCCGGCGTCTTCTATGCGGCGCGCACGCTGCACCTGGCGCCGATGGACACCATCAAAGTGCTCTCCGCGGTTTACACCGTGCTCTTCATCGTCTACTTCCTGATCCTGCGCCAGATCGTTGCGCGTTTTACGCAGTCCCACACCACGGCAGCCTGAGGCTGCCTGAACTCGACTGGCGGAAAGACCGAATATGTGCGGAATCGCCGGCTTTGCGGCACTCCCGGGGCACGGAAAGTCCGGCCAGGCGCAGGCTGTTCTCGATTCAATCCAGCATCGGGGTCCGGACGACCGTGGCTGGCTGCGGCTGACCGGCACGAAGGTGGAGCGCGGACGCGAGTGGACCCCGCCCGCGCGCGAGCCCGAGGCGCTGCTCCTGCACCGCCGCCTGTCGATCATCGACACCAGCGACGGAGGCTGGCAGCCGATGAGCACCGCCGGCGGCCGCTACCACGTTGTCTTCAACGGGGAGATTTACAACTACGTCGAGTTGCGCAGCGAGTTGCAGGCCCTGGGCCACAGATTTCATTCGGCATCGGACACCGAGGTACTGCTCAGCGCCATAGCCCAGTGGGGCGCCGGCGCGCTCCGCCGGTTCATCGGCATGTTCGCCCTGGCGCTGCTCGACACCGAGCGGCGGACGCTTTTGCTGGCGCGCGACTTCTTCGGCATCAAACCGCTGTTCTACTGGGAGGAGACTGGCTCGGTATTCTTCGCCTCCGAAATCAAGGCGCTGACGGCCTTCGGCCTCACCCGGCCCCGCGTCAACGCCGAGAGGCTGCTGCTCTACCTTCGTTACGGCCTCGCCGACTTCGGCTGCGAGACCATGCTCAGCCAGGTGCGCCAGGTCCCTCCCGCGCATTTCCTTGAGATCTCGCTCGACAACTGCCGCGCAGATGAGCCGAAATGCTACTGGGCCGAGGAGCCCGGCGAAGAGCTGGATATCTCCTTCGACGAAGCCGCGGCCAGGGTACGCGAACTCTTCCTGCGCAACGTCGAACTGCATCTGCGCAGCGACGTTCCCATCGGACTGGCTCTTTCGGGAGGAATCGATTCCTCCTCGATTATGGCGGCGATTCGCTACCTGAACCCGAAGGCCGAGATCCACGCCTTCAGCTTCATCTCGGAAGACGCGGCTATCAGCGAAGAGAAGTGGGTCGACCTGGCCGGACGAGAGGCCGGCGCTCGCGTGCACAAGGTGCGCGCCACGGCTGCCGACCTGGTGCACGACCTGGACTCGATGGTCCAGTTCCACGACGAGCCCTTCGGCAGCACCAGCGCGTATGCCCAGTTCCAGGTCTTCCGCGCCGCGCACGGAGCTGGAATCAAGGTGATGCTCGACGGCCAGGGCGCCGACGAGATCCTGGCCGGCTACGACCAGTACAAGGGAGCGCGCCTGGCCTCGATGCTGCGCCAGGGACGGCTGGGCGAGGCCTCGCGCTTTCTTCGCAGCCTGTCGAACAATGGCGGCATGGGCGCTTACCTCGGCGTCGCCTTCGGCGCCGAGTTCCTGCTTCCGCCCGCCTTGCAGGGCGCGGCGCGCGCGCTGGTGGGCAGGGACGCGTATCCCGCCTGGCTGCGGCGCTCCTGGTTCAAAGAGCGGGACGCGGATGTGGGAACAGGCAACTTCACCACCACGCGCAACGTGCTCCGCAACAGCCTCTCGCGCAGCGTCGCCAAGACCCTCCCCGGCCTGCTGCGCTACGAGGACAGAAACTCGATGGCGTGGTCGGTGGAGAGCCGCGTGCCCTTCCTGACGCCGGAGTTGAGCCGCTTCCTCGGCCGACTGCCGGAGAGCTACCTGATCGATGGACAAGGCACGTCGAAGGCGGTCTTCCGCAAGGCGATGCGCGGCATTGCGCCCGGTCCGATTCTGGACCGCCACGACAAGATCGGCTTCGCCACCCCGGAGCGCTGGTGGCTGGCGCAACTGGACGGGTGGGTCCGCTCCGCGCTGGAAGGCGAGGTGGCGGCCACCCTGCCCTTCCTCAACCTGGGCCCGGCGCGGCGCGAACTGGATGCCGTGCGCAGCGGCTCCCGGCCCTTCGGCTTCCACATTTGGCGCTGGGTCAACCTCATCCGCTGGACAGAAAAAATGCAGGTCGTCTACGAGTAGACTCCCCGCAACTGCCGCGCCCATCCTGCGCCCCGGCGCTACGCCCCTTCGCCCTATACCGGTTCCAGAGTAGCTTTACCCCGCAGGGCAATGCACGCAAGTGGCACTTTCCTTAAGAAAATGCCACCCTGCACGATCGCTGAAAGGGCACCGGAACTCTGGAACCGGTCTAAGCAAAGAGAGAGTCCTTGAACCGCATCAAGCTCATTGCCGCGATCTCCTTCTATGTCGCCACGCTGGTGTGGGCTTATGTCGCCATCGTCTCGCCGGAGTTCAGCTACTTCGGTTACAGCCTGCACTGGCCCGGCTCCAAGACCGTTGCCTGGGTCTTCGCGCTCTCGCTGGTTCCGGCCACCTGCATACCAGAAGGAATCTCGCGGCCATCGGGATTGATCGTCTGGTGGATCTATGGGACGGTTTACATCCCATCGCTTCTGCTGCCGGTCCTCAGCCTGACCCTGAGTTACGCGCAGTTGCTGCCGCTCCAGGGCGCGATGCTTCTCTCGATGCTCTGGCTTATCCTGCTGACGCGCATGCGCGGCCTGGCTCTGCCCCAGCTCCGCATGAGCCCGCGCATCTTCTGGCCTTCGGTCTTTCTTGTTTGGGCAGGCGGACTCGCCTTTGTTTATCTGCACTTCAACGTGACCACGCTGGCCGCCAACCTGGCCTCGCTCTTTGCCGGCGGCAGCGAGTACACCATCCGCACCGCGTATCTCGATCGGCTCTCGCAGGCCGGCCGCCTGCTGGGCTATACCGTGGGCCAGGTGGGCGAGGCCATCGGCCCCTTCCTGGTCGCCTATGCGCTGGTCTATCGCAAGCGATGGCTGCTCGCGGCCGGCGTCGCCGGGCAGTTGCTGATCTTCGCTGTCATGGGCGCCAAGTCGATCTTCTTCTCCACCTTCTTCCTCGCGCTGGTCTACGTCATGTTCCGGCGCTCGAAGAAGAACTTCGGCCTGGTCCTGGCCCTGACCCTCACCTGCGTGGTCTTTCTTGCCGCGGGCGTCGACGCGCTCACGAATGGAGTCTACTTCTCCTCCATCACCACGCGGCGGACGCTGATGGATCCCGGCCTGCTCACCGGCTTCTACTACGAACACTATTCGCAGGCCGCGCACGCGGGACTCGGTTATCACTTCTCCAGGGGCGGAGAGGCGGTGCCTGCCCCGTCTTACGAGATTGGGCTCGTCTACTTCGGCAACGAGCACATCGACGCCAACGCCAACCTGTGGGCGGAGGGCTTCGCCGACTTTGGCTTCGCCGGCATTGCCGGCTTCACCCTGCTCCTTTCCGGAATCGTCTGGTTCTACGATTCGGTTTCGTCGCGGCGAAAACTGGAGTTGGCCGTCACGCTCTTCGCCATGCAGGCATTCGACTTCAGCAACTCCGCGCCTCTGACTACGCTCATTACCCACGGCGGCATCGCTTCCGCGCTCCTGATCTGGTGCGCGCCGGTCGGGGAAGCGGAAATCGAAGCCGGAGAAGAGGTTCTTCCGGAAGAGTCCGCCGTGGCTGCCTGAAGGCTGCGCATCGCGGCATCCACGCTGTCACCGGCTCCCGGAGAAGATCGACACGCGGTCGCCCGAACGCACTCCCATCCTCGCGAGCACGATCATGGACCTGAGACGCATCGTCGACCTGGCCGGAGCCAGCCTCTGCCTTCTGCTGGTCAGCCCCATCCTTCCGCTTGTGGCGGCGGCCATCTGGCTGACCGACCGTGAGACTGTCTTTCACAGGCAGGCGCGGACCGGACTCAACGGACGCACTTTCACCGTCCTCAAGTTCCGCAGTATGCGAATCAACAATCTGCCCCTGGACCACCCAACCGAGATCCGCCACGGACATCCCCTGGTGACGCCGATCGGCAGTCTCATTCGCCGCTTCAAGATCGACGAACTGCCGCAGATCTTCAACGTTCTGCGCGGCGAGATGTCGCTGATCGGCCCGCGGCCCGCCCTTCCCGAGCAGGTGGTGGAGTACACGCCCTATCAGCGTCGGCGTCTGGAGATCCGCCCTGGGCTCACCGGCTGGGCGCAGATCAGCGGCGGCATCGAAATCTCCTGGCCCGACCGCATTCTGCTCGATGTCTGGTACGTCGATCACCGCTCCCTCTGGATCGATGCGCTCATCGTGTTGAGCACCTTCAGCGTCATCTTCGGCGGCGAGCGCTCCAACCCGCGCCGCTTGGCCCAGGCAACGGCTTACGCCGCCAGCCGCGAGGAAGCGCTCCGCATCCCCCAGCTATCGCGGGCCTGAAGAGCAATCGACTCGTTACGGTACCGCTCCCGTTTCCCACAGCTCCCTTTGCGGCGCAAATCCGCCGGGCGCCAGGAGCAAGCATGCGCTGCAAAGTCGTTCACCTTTCCTCGGTCCACTATCCGTTCGATACGCGCGTCTTCCACAAGGAGTGCGTCTCGCTGGCCAACGCCGGCTACGACGTGACCCTGGTGGCGCCCTACGCCGGCGAGAGCGCCCAGTTCGGCTCCGTGCGCCTGCGCGCCGTTGCGCCGCCGCGCAATCGATGGGAGCGCTTCACCCGCACCATTCCCGCCGTCTACCGGGCGGCGATCGAGGAAGACGCGGCCATCTATCACTACCACGACCCGGAACTGATGCCGGTGGGCGCGCTGCTCGGGATGCGCGGCAAGAGGGTGATCTACGACGTGCACGAGGACTACTCGGGCGCGATGTCGGCCAAGCGCTGGATTCCCCGCTCCCTGCGCGGCTTTGCCGCCTTCGGCGTCCAGCGCTGCGAGCAGTTCTTCGCCGCCCGCTGCAGCCGCGTCGTCGCGGCCACCTCCACCATTGCCGCCAAGTTTCCGCACGCCACGGTAAGCCTGGTGCAGAACTTTCCCTGGCTGGCGGAGCTGGACCGCGAAGGCGCTCCGGCCTATCGGACGCGCGAGCCGATCGTTGCCCACGTGGGCACGCTCTCGCGCGATCGCGGACTGGTGGAGATGACCGAGGCGGTCAAGATTGCCGCCGCGCGCAAGCCGCTGCGCCTGCTCCTCGCCGGCCTGGTCAAGTCCGGCGCCGGAGCCGGCATCGACGACCTTATCGGCAACCTTCCCATCGAGATGCTCGGCCTGCTGCCGCGCATCCAGGTGGCCGAACTGCTGGGCCGCGCCCGCATTGGCATTGTCACGCTGCACCCGACCAGGAACTACCTTCCCTCGCAACCAACCAAGCTGTACGAGTACATGTCCGCGGCGATCCCGGTCGTCGCTTCGAACTTCCCGGCGTGGTGCGAGATCGTCGATTCCTCGCGATGCGGGCTGGTGGTCGATCCTCTCGACCCGGATGCCATCGCCAACGCGATTCTCTGGCTGCTCGACCATCCCGCCGAAGCCGAGGAGATGGGCCGCAGGGGACGCGCCGCCGTGCGCGAGCGCTTCAACTGGGAGCGCGAAGCCGACCGGCTGTTGAGTACCTACGCGGAGCTGGCGCCCGACGAAGAAACCCTGAACGCACAGGTAGGCGTGAGAAGCCACGGAGCGGCCTGAAGCCGAGCTACGAGCATGAATATCTGGTTCATTCATCACTACGCCAATCCGCCGGAGCTGCCGGGCGATGCACGCCACTTCAGCCACGCGCGCGAATTGATCCGGCGCGGGCACACGGTCCATATCGTGGCCTGCGGATTCGCGCATCAGAACCATAAGCAGGTCTACACGCGGCAGCAGGGAGCATGGCACACCACCATGCACGAGGGCGTGGCCTTCACCTGGCTTCCCGCCGGCAGTTATCGCGGCGAGGGTTTTCGCCGCATCTTCAATATGTTCCAGTTTGCCTGGAGCGCCGCGGGCCGGCGTTGGGCCAGGGGCCTTGAAAAGCCCGACGTAGTGATGGGTTCATCGCCGCATCCCTTCGCCGCGCTGGCGGCCGAGCGCATCGCCGCGCACTACCGCGTTCCCTTCGTGCTGGAGATTCGCGACCCGTGGCCTTACGTTCTCACCGCGGTGGGCGGCCACTCGCCGCTGCATCCGTTCGTCATCCTCGTGGATCGCACCATGCGCTTTCTCTACCGCAGGGCGGCGCGGATCGTGATGTTTTCGCGCCATTCGGCGCCGCTGCTCGTGCGCCTCGGCGCGCCGCGCGAAAAGATCGAATGGATTCCGCACGGCGTCGATCTGGAAATGTTTCCCGCGCAGGGGCCGGCGCCGGACGACGGCGTCTTCACGCTCACCTACATCGGCGCGCATAACCAGTGGAACAGCCTGGACACGGTGCTGGACGCGGCTAAACTCCTGCAGGATGCGGATGGGCTGCGCATCGAGGTGCAACTGGTCGGCGCCGGCAACACCAAGGCCGGACTGGTGGAACGGGCCAGGAACGAGAATATCCGGAACGTCCGCTTTGTCGATGCCGTCCCCAAGCAGCAGGTTCACCCGATCCTGCGCTCTTCGGATGCATTTGTTCTGAACAATCGCGTCGACGCGCTTTCGCGCGACTGGATGAGCTTCAACAAACTCTACGAGTATCTGGGAGCGGGGCGGCCGGTGGTCTTTGGCAGCCGCTCGGAACACGATCCGGTGCGCGAGTCGGGAGCTGGCATCTCCGTGCCGGCCGGGGACGCTCCGGCGATGGCCGAAGCGATTCGTGCGCTCGCCGCATTGCCGGCCGCGGAGCTGGCGGAGATGGGCGCACGCGGCCGCCGGCACATTGAAGAGCACTACAACCTTACCGCGCTCGCCAGGCGCTTTGAAACCGTTCTGTGCGAGGCCTGCCAGGGAAACAAGGCGGAGTCCGGACGCGGAGCGGCAATGGCACGGGCCTGAAAAATGCCCGCAAGAGAGGGAACAATGCAGGGCGAAGAACTTCTCGGTACCGCGCAGGCGGAGGAATGGAGTCGGCTGTTGCCGGCGCGGCGGAGCGTCTTCGGCAGCGTGGAATGGGCCAGAATCCGCGAGCAGTTTCGCGGAAAAGAGCGCGCAAAACACCGGGCAATGCTGGGCGAGAAACTTCTCCGTACCGAACAGGCGGAGGAATGGAGAAGGCTGTTGCCGGCGCGGCGGAGCGTCTTCGGCAGCGTGGAGTGGGCACGGATCTGCGAGCAGTTTCGCGGAGTCGAGGCGGGCCTCTTTGCCATGGAGCGGGGCCAGGCCTCCATCTGCCATCCGATGCTGCTCAGGCCGCTCTCCGGGCTTCCCTTTGCCGAGGGCTTCGAGGAACGGTGGGACGCAACCACGCCGGACTACACCGGGCCCGTTGTCCAGGGCGACGACAGCGATTTGCTTTCACGCTTCCGCGACGGCCACCGCGAACTGGCCAGCCAGCACGGCATCGTCGCCGAGTTCGCGCATATGCATCCCTGGTCGGAGGGCTTCGACCTGCTGCACGAGGACTGCACCCGCAACCGCGAGATCGTCTGGATCAACGTGGCGCAGGACCCGGAGCACATCTACCGTAAGGACCTCGATCGCTCCTGCCGCAACAAGGTGAGCCAGGCACAGCGCGCCGGCGTCAGGGTGGTCGCCGATTCCAGCGACCGGGCCGTGGCGGAGTTCTACCGCATCTACACCGGCACCATGCGCCGCCACCAGGCTCTCGACCGGTACTACTTCTCGCTCGAGTACTTCCTCAAGATTCGCGACGAACTCCCGGAGAATGCGCGCTACGTCTTTGCCGAGCACGAGGGCAGGCGGATCTCCGCTTACCTCTACATGCACGACGACCATCACGTCTACTCGTATCTCGGCGGCACCGATGCCGAGTTCGCCCAGGTTCGGCCCACCAATCTGGTGGTCTGGGAGACAACGGTCTGGGCGCACCAGATGGGCAAGAAGCGATTCATCCTTGGCGCCGGCTATCGGCCGAACGACGGCGTCTTCCAATTCAAAGCCTCATTCTCGCCCTTCCGGAAGCCATTCTATGTCTACAAGCGAATTCACCGGCACGACGATTACGCGCGGCTCGAAGAGCGCTTCCGCGCCCACCACGGCCTCAAAGACAATGATGACGACTACTTTCCCAGTTATCGCCGAACCCCGGCCCATGCGTGAGTACGGCGCGGGCGCAATCGCGTGGGCAATCCCGGACGCAGTCGATGAGCAGCATGCTCCGCCCGTCTGGCCCTACTTCGCCGCCGACGAGATCGCGGCCGCCGCGGAAGTGCTCCGGTCCGGCCAGGTGAACTACTGGACCGGCGAGCAGGGCCGGGCTTTCGAGCGGGAGTTTGCCGCCTTCACCGGCTGCGCGCACGCAGTGGCGCTGGCCAACGGAACAGTCGCGCTGGAGCTGGCGCTGCGCGTGCTCGGCGTGGGCGCGGGCGACGAGGTGGTGACCACCAGCC
>JBAVMZ010000274.1:0-1562 GCA_049690595.1 Occallatibacter sp.
GCATCCTGGTGGATGTGGCCGGCCAGACGCCCGCCTCGATCGGCATGATCGAGGACCTGGACCGCTCCGATCGAGGCGGGCGTCTGGCCGGCCACATCCACCAGGATGCAGCCGGTCAGGTCGCCAATGTAGGCTTCGTCGGCGCCCAGCGGCACGCGCTCGGCCCAGGGAACGGCCACCACCAGCCCGGCGAGGGTCTCGGCGCCTGAGATGGAATCGACGCCGGCAAAGTGCAGCACGACGCCGCCCTTGTGCAGCCAGTGGTTGGCGAGCGTGACGGGGCGGGGAGCGGTCTTCGGACGCGGCGCGTCTTCGAGCAGCCAGAGCTCGCGCCGCTGGTTGAATTTCTCAGGAAAATCGGTCAGAATCTCGGCCCAGACCTCGCCTTTGCGGCCTTGC
The DNA here is from genome assembly GCA_049690595.1 of Occallatibacter sp. GTDB lineage: Bacteria > Acidobacteriota > Terriglobia > Terriglobales > Acidobacteriaceae > Telmatobacter. Next base: position 400 of record JBAVMZ010000274.1, read on the forward strand.
GGGCGGCGAATCCGCGCAACCCACGCCCAGTCTTCAGTCGCGGCCATCGGCGCCTCCGGCGGGGGACCGGGGTCGAGCCGGGCCGCCTGTTCAGGCTTCGTCGTCTTCTTCCAGGATGTCCAGCGTGTAGCGGTGATGCAGCTTCATGCTGACGGCGCCCAGAATAGTGCGTACCGAGCGGGCCGTCCGCCCCTGTTTGCCGATCACCTTGCCCACGTCCTGCGGCGCCACCCGGAGCTTGAGAACCGTGTTTTCGTCGCGGTCCACACTCTCCACTTCCACGGCTGCCGGCTCATCCACCAGGGCCCGCGCAATCTCGCGAACCAACTCATCGACTGCGACCATCTCGTTTTGGGTCATGCTCGTGCCCCTGACCGTCTTCTTGCAGCAATTTGGCGACCGCAACCATGCGGATGCTATGTTGCGCGCATAGTATCAGAAAACCGGTCTGCCGTCAGCAATTGTCTTCGCGCCGGGCGCGTGGGGCGCCGGCGCGATGAAGCGGGGGGAGGAGCGAAATGACAGGCCGCGAGGCGGCTTCAGGCCGCCACGGGGGCCGGGGCCGGGTGGTTCTTGACCAGCTTCTCCACGATGGGAGTGAACTGGGCGCCCACCGAGCGCCAATGGTCAATGCGCTCGTGCTTGAGTTCGACCGAGGCGGGGTTGGTGCGCGGGTTGTAGGTGCCGACCACCTCGATGCACCGGCCGTTGCGGGCGCGGTCCTTCTCGATGACGACGATGCGATAGTAGGGCTGCTTGGTGGCGCCAACGCGCGCCAGGCGAATCATGACCACGGTGTTTGTGTTCCTTTCGAATTCCTTGTGCTCTGTTGCGTGCTAGTGGGTTGTCCCGGCCGGCGGCAGGCCCCGCAGGGCATGCTCCCCAAACAAAGGGCCGGGCACACGTGCCCAGCCGCGCAAGACACAACACCTAAGTATCGCCGAAAGTGGGCGGTTGAGGCAAGCGTCCGCTCTACGCCGGAAACAGAAACCGAAGCATCGGCCTCACCCGTGCCGCCCAGCTTGCCTCGTCGTGCGTGCCGCCGTGGACCTGCTCGAAGTGCAGCGTCTCGCCCGTTCGCCAGCCGTTGGCGCGGAGCCGCCGCGCCAGCATCTCGGCGTCTTTGAGCGTGCGGTGGCCCTCGCGGTCGCCCACGTCCACCC
>JBAVMZ010000275.1:0-3618 GCA_049690595.1 Occallatibacter sp.
GAGTGACATTGCGGAAGTGGTAATCGAGCTTGTTGGCGCCGCAGACCATGTTCTTGCGGCCTTCGAGGGCGCGATCGACGACGACGGTGAGGCCTGCCTCGAGGGCTTTGGCCGCGGGCTTGAGCCCGACGGGCCCAAGATAGCCGGCCGGGCCGTTGAAGTACTGCTCCAGTTCCTCGGCCTGCATGGTGCGGAGTTCCGCCGCGCCCGTTGCGCTCAGCAGCTTGGTCTCGTTCACCTGGTGGTCGCCGCGCAGGAAGGCGGCCACGCCGTGCCAGGTGTCTGGCGCGCCCTGTGCGCCGCGCTTGAGCGCCATGTACGCCACGCACTTGATGTCGGAGGCCGGTGAAATCTTGAAGAAGGCCGCCACGTCGGCGATGGCCGCGCAGCCGGGCGTCGAGACCAGCTCCGGTGTTCCGTCGCCGGTGGGCGCCATCTCCTCGACCTGCGCCAGCAGCGAGGTGGCCTTCTCGGTGTTCGCCGCGTAGTGGCAGACCGGGCAACTGGCGATCAGGTCCTCGCCCGCATCGGTGTACACCATGAACTCCTGCGACTGCGAGCCGCCCATGGAGCCGGAGTCGGCCTCGACGGCCACGAACTTGAGCCCGCAGCGCGCGAAGATCCTGCGATAGACGGCATCGTGCAGATCGAAGCTCTTGTCCAGGCCGTCCTTGTCGATGTCGAAGGAGTAGGAGTCCTTCATGGTGAACTGGCGCACGCGCAGCAGGCCCGACTTGGGCCGCGGCTCGTCGCGGAACTTGGTCTGAATCTGGTACCAGATCTGCGGCAACTGCTTGTAGCTGCGCAGCTCGTTGCGCGCAATCGCGGTCATGATCTCTTCGTGGGTCATGCCCAGGCAGAGGTCGGCGCCCTTGCGGTCCTTGAGGCGGAACATGTTGTCGCCCATGCCGGTCCAGCGGCCGCTCTGCTCCCAGACTTCGCGCGGATGGATCGCGGGCAGGTAGAACTCCTGCGCGATCTTGTCCATCTCCTCGCGCACGATGCCGACGATCTTCAGAATCGAGCGCTGGCCGAGGAAGAGGTAGTCGTAGATGCCTGCGCCGAGCTGGCGGATGTAGCCGGCGCGGACCAGGAAGCGGTGGCTGGCCACTTCGGCGTCTGCCGGGGCCTCGCGAAGAGTGGGAACAAAGAGCTTGGACCAGCGATGCATAAGCGAGTGAAGGCGCACTTTCCCGTCCGCGGAGGCGAACGACGAGATGATACGGACCTCCCTATTCTAAATGTTCGGTGGGGACGGGACACTTCTCAGGGCAGGATTCCGGCGATGGAGCCGACAATTTCCCGCACTTCGACAAGTACATTCTCCGGCGCTTTGCCGATCAGGCCAATGTTGCGGACCCTCCAATCCAGACTTCGCAGATGCGAACACAGGACAGCGCCGAACACGGGCAACCCCGCAGGCAAGGCAACCTCGGTTGCATACCCTTTGGTCTTGCTGGTGATGGGACAGACGAACGCCAGAGAGGTCCGCTGATTGAATTTCCAGTCGGAGAGGACGAGGGCGGGTCTGCGGCCCGCCTGCTCATGGCCGGCCTGAGGATCGAAGTCGAGCCAAACCAGATCGCCGGCCTCGGGGATGGAATCGTCTACCAAATCTCGGCTCCGCGTGCCGGCCCCCAGTCGATCTCCTCCATGCAGGCTTCCTCCGGAATGCCCGCCAGAATCTCATCGAGCGTCTTGCGCTTGCGGGGACTGCCGGAAGTGGTGGGCTTGACCAGCGTCAGGCCGCCGTTCCCGTTGGAGACCCACTCCACCGGCTCGCCGACAGGCAGCAAGGCCTGCGTCACCAATTCCTCGGGGATCTCGACGGTCAAGGTGTTGCCGACGCGAACGATGCGAGTGGTCATGGGGCCAACTCCTGGTAAAAATGATAGCGCGAAATGGAGATGCCGGTGGAGGCGGTTCGCACGGCCTCGTCTGCGCGGGTTCGCGCTCTCTCAGGTCCCCGATGAAACCGGGGGACCTGGGGCACGCGGCAATGTGCCCTCTTCAATCATGTTTGTGCCGACGGTGTTCGCCACTCCGGGGGCGGAGAACGGCATTCCGGAAGAGGCGACAAGCAATGAGCAAGGCCAGCACGGCCAAGAGGAAAGCCACATTCGAGCCACCCTCAAAGTCCTTCTGGAAGGGGATGGAGGCCATGGCGATCCCGAGAAACAGGAAGGTGAGTCCGAAGACAACCAGTCCCGCTCTTTGCACCGGCTTCGCGTACGGATCGCCCTTCCACAAAAACGCATCGACACTCCTGCCTCTGCGAAGTACGTCCGGCCAGATGGTCGAACTCTGCCGCTCTTCCAAATCCGTGCGAAGCTCTTCGATGTCTCGTGGGTGTTTCATCTTGCGCTCCCGCAATCGCATTGAACCCTTGCTTCTAAATCAGCTCCACGCCCCACAGATCGTGCAGGTGCAGCACGCCTTCGACTTTGCCGTCGCCGTCGACGACGACCAGCGAGGTGATTTTGCGCTCTTCAAGGAGGGCGAGGGCACTGGCGGCTAGTTCGCTCGAGGCGATGGTGCGGGGGTTGGCGTGCATGGCTTCGCCGGCGGTGCGGGAGAGGGCGGCGCCGCCTTCGCGTTCCAATAACCGCCTGAGGTCGCCGTCGGAGATGAGGCCGAGGAGGCGGCCGTCCTGCTGGACGGTGGTGATGCCCAGCTTCTTCGAGGACATCTCGTAGATGACGTCGGTCATGGGCGTCGCGGGGGAGACGACGGGGACCTCGGCGCCGGTGTGCATCAGGTCGCGGACCTTGGCCAGGCGCTTGCCCAGCTTGCCGCCGGGGTGGAGTTCGGCGAAGTCCTCGGCGCGGAAGCCCTTGCGCTGGCTGACGGCGATGGCGAGGGCGTCTCCGAGGGCGAGCATGGCGGTGGTCGAGGCCGTGGGCGCGAGATTGAGGCCGCATGCCTCGCGCTCGACGCCGCAATCGAGGGCAACGTCCGAGGCCTGGGCCAGCGTGGAGCACAGGTTGCAGGTAAAGCTGATCAGCGTGTCGCTCTTGCGCTTGAGGTGGAGGAGCAGGCGGAGGAGCTCCTCGGTCTCGCCGGAGGCCGAGAGGGCAATGACGACGTCGCCAGGCATGAGGACGCCGAGGTCGCCGTGGACCGCTTCGGCGGGGTGCAGAAAGAGAGCCGGCGAACCGGTGGAGCTGAGGGTGGCGGCGATCTTCTGGGCAATGATGCCGCTCTTGCCCATGCCGGTGACTACGACGCGGCCGCGCTCGTCGGCGCAGCGGAGGATGAATTCGACGGCGCGGTCGAAGGGCTCGCGCATCGGGCCTTCGAGGCGCTGGGCGAGGGCCTCGAGAGCTGCGGCCTCGGTGCGGACGAGGGCGGCGGGCGTGACGGGGCCGGAGGATGGCGTGCGGTCGTTCATCGGTTTCTGATGGTAACAGTTTGGGGGTTGGAGGGCGGCGGATCGTGCTGGATTACCGCTGCATTCCGGGAGGGACGAGGTGGCGTGCGGGAGCCGGGCGGAGGCTGCGAAGAAGGCGGAAGCGATTGATTTTAGGCGAGATACGGGTGGTGCGTTCGGTGTTCCGGGGGCGGGACGAGAATGACAAGGATACTTGACTAAAGACAGTTTCTGTACGAGACGGGGGG
>JBAVMZ010000276.1:0-5726 GCA_049690595.1 Occallatibacter sp.
GCAAAGCACCGCCAATGGCCGCTGGAACGGGATGTGGAGATATGCGCAGGTGCTGCCCGACGTGGAGCCGGTGACGCTGGGCGAGGGCTGGACGCCGATGCTCGGCAGTCGCCGCCACCCGCAGGTCTGGCTCAAGGAAGAGGGCGCCAACCCGACCGGCACCTTCAAGGCGCGCGGGCTGGCGATGGCGGTCTCGATGGCGCGGCAGTACGGCCTGCGCAAACTGGCTGCGCCCTCGGCCGGCAACGCCGGCGGCGCGCTGGCGGCTTACGCGGCGGCGGCCGGGATGGAGGCGCACATCTTCATGCCGCGGGACGTGCCGATGGCCAACCGCGTGGAGTGCCTGGCCTACGGCGCGCACCTGACCCTGGTCGACGGGCTGATTTCCGATTGCGGCAAAATCGTCCAGGAACGCAAAAGCGCGGAGCGCTGGTTTGACGTTTCGACGCTGAAGGAGCCCTTCCGCGTGGAAGGCAAGAAGACGATGGGCTACGAACTGGTGGAGCAGCTCGGCTGGGAGTATCCCGAGGCGGTCTTCTATCCCACCGGCGGCGGGGTGGGGCTGATCGGCATGTGGAAGGGGTTCGAGGAGATGGAGCGGCTGGGCTGGGTCAGCGGCCGGCGTCCGCGGATGATTGCGGTGCAGTCGGCAGGCTGCGCTCCGGTGGTGCGCGCCTTCGAGGAGGGCGCGGACGCTTGCCGGATGTGGGAGGGCGCGGAGACCTTCGCGTCCGGGCTGCGTGTACCGAAGCCCTACGGCGACGCCGAGATTCTGGGCATTCTGCGCGATTCGCGAGGGCTGGCCGTGGCCGTCACCGATGCCGAGATTCTCGCCTCGCTGCGCGACTGGGCGGCGCACGAGGGAATCCTGCTCTCGCCCGAGGGCGCGGCGGCCACGGCCGCCTACGACAAGCTGCGCGCCGATGGCACTCTGAGCGCCGATGACCGGGTGGTGCTCTTCAATACCGGCTCGGGGAGCAAGTATACCGATGTGATCGGGGCGCGAATTGAGGCGACCGGATGAGGCTGCCGCGTTCGTGATTTAGTTGCTGCTGGCCGCCGCCACCGCCGGGCAGGCCGCGCCGCAGCTTCCGCCGCAGGGGGTCTCGGCCTTGGCAGGCTTTGACTCGGCTGCCGGCGCGCTCGACTTGCCGCCATAATCGTTCACATACCAGCCGGAGCCCTTGAACTGCAGGGCCGGCGCGGTGAGCGGGCGCTCGAGCACGCCTTTGCACGCGGGGCACTCCTGCTCCGGCTCGGCGCTGAAACTCTGGATCTTCTCAAAACGGTGACCGCATTCGGTACATCTATACGCATAGAGAGGCAAGGCTCTTAATCCCTCCGGGACGAAATAAACTCCTGTCTTCTATTGTATCGGCAGAGCGGCAAATAGTGCGCAATTTGCCGCTCCGCGCGAGGGCAGACCGGGGGCGGAGGAAACTCCGGTGCGGTGAGTCAGAGGTGCCTTAAAGAACAACCGCAGATCCTTCGACTCCGTTTGCCGCAAAAAAAGCGCGGCAAACTCCGCTCAGGATGACAACCCTATTCATTCCGACAACTTCCAGCTCGGAGGCCTAGTGAACGGCCAACAGCACGGCGGCCGAGTGGTTCTCCCACTCCAGCGTCAGCTTGCCGGTGGTGCCGCCCAGGCTGTCGAGGGTGTACTTCAGGGTCTCGACCATCGCCAGCGGCTTGGTCATGGTCATCTTGAGGCGGCCCAGGTCCTGCTTGCTGTCGTAGCTGGTGCCCCACTGGCCCACCTGCTTGTTGACGATCAGCACCCAGTGGTCGGGGTCGGAGATATCGACCCACAGCGTGTAATCGCCCTTGGGAACAATCAGGTCGCCCAGCTTGATATCGGCCTCGGTGTGGAGTTTGGTGGCGGTGTTGGCGCCGGCGCGCCAGACGGGGTAGGTGGGGTCGTGGCCGATCAGCCCGTCCTTGGCGAAGATGTGGCCTTCGCGCCCCTTGACGCTGGGGGCGCTGTAACTGATGGCGATGGCCTTGCCGCCAATGGTGGCCGAGGCAGTGGCCGCGGGGCTCTTCGGCGGGGCAGGCTGGGCGGTGAGGGTGGCGGCTACGGCGAGAAGTGCGGTGCAAGCCAAGAGACGCTTCATCTTCAGGGTTCTCCTTTGGGCAGGGCGGCGGCAAAGCCCGGCCCGCCCGACGCAGCGATTGTCGCACCGGCCGGGCTCCGAGGGGAAGCAACTTCGCGGGGCTGTTATGATGCGGCGCAAGGATGGCTCGCATGACAGAAACATCGGTGCACCCCTCGCCCGGCGGCCGCTTCCGCGCCGCGCTCGACAAGGAGAAGCCGCTCCAGGTGGCCGGCGCCATCAACGCCTACGCCGCACGGCTCGCCCAGGTTACGGGCTTTCGCGCCTTGTACCTTTCCGGGGGCGGCGTGGCGGCCAACTCGCTGGCGCTGCCCGATCTGGGCATCAGCACCCTGGAAGACGTGCTCACCGACGTGCGGCGGATTACCGACTCGTCCGACCTGCCGCTGCTGGTCGACATCGACACCGGCTGGGGCGGCGCCTTCAATATTGCGCGCACCATCCGGTCGATGATCAAGGCCGGCGCCGCCGCCGTCCATATCGAGGACCAGGTGGGCCAGAAGCGCTGCGGCCATCGCCCCGGCAAGGAGCTGGTCGCCCCGGAGGAGATGGTGGACCGCATCAAGGCCGCGGTGGACGCCCGCACCGATCCGGCCTTCGTCCTCATGGCGCGCACCGACTCTCTGGCCAGCGAGGGGCTTGGCCGCGCCATCGAGCGCGCGCAGGCTTACGTCGCCGCCGGCGCTGACATGCTCTTCGCCGAGGCGGTCACCGAACTGGACCAGTACACGGAGTTCCGGCGTGCGGTGGGGGTGCCCATCCTGGCCAACATCACCGAGTTCGGCCAGACGCCGCTGTGGACGCGCGAGGAGCTGGGCGCCGCCGGGGTCGACATCGTTCTCTACTGCTGCGCCGCCTACCGCGCCATGAACGCCGCCGCACTCCGTGTCTACCAGGCCATCCGTGCCGAGGGCACCCAGCAGAGCGTATTGCCCCTGATGCAGACCCGCGCCGAGCTCTACCGCTTCCTGGACTACCACGCCTACGAGGAGAAGCTGGATGGGCTGTTTGCCCGCGGCAAGCCGGATGCTTAACAGGCCGCGGAGAAGCCGCGCCGCTCCGCCAACTGGAACGGGCGCGGCTTCACAACCTGCTGAAGAACCCAATCGAGCGGGGATCTGGAACAGCCCCCCATCGGCGCCGCCTGCCCGCGAGCCACAACTCCGGGGTGCAAGTTAGTTGGCGCGTCCCTGTCGTTGCGCGAAGGGTGGGAGAGCACGAACCTCAACCGGCCTTGTTCATGGGGAGCAAAGTTCGGCCAGCACCCGATGCAATTGCGCGCCGGACGGAGTCGAAGGACCTGCGGTTGCTCTTCCTCAACGCCACCACCACTCCAGGACGACCCACCCTCGGCGCGTCTCTGTCGTTGCGTGGAAGAGCACGCTGTCACACCGCTCCGGCCCGGCCCCCTGCTACCATGGCGGTGAAAATCCAACCACTCCATCTGCTGTCGCAAGGAGAATGCGAGATGAAGACTAGAGAGCGAAGATTCGCTTTCTTGGCCTGCGCGCTGGCCGCGTTCTGCGCGCTCGTACCGGCTCCGACCGCCCCCGCCCAGCAGCCAGACGATGGCCCGGTGCTGCTCCCCAAGCGCATGCCCAAGCCCAAGCCGAAGCCCGTGCCGCAGGCCACTCTCCTCGTCCTCTGCGACCTGGCCTGCGACTGGAAGCTGGACGGCGAGGCAAAGGGCCGCATCGAGGCCGGGGGCTCGGCCAAAGCGGCTGTTGGGCTTGGCGAACACCTGGTCATAGCGACCACCGAGGATGGTCTGGACACGGCGCGGCAGGTCGCCCTGGCCAACATGGCCGGCCAGAAACTCGTCTCCCTGCAACTGCTTCCCTTGCATGAGGCGCGACTGAAGGCTCAGAAGGAAACCCAGGACAAGGCGAAGCAAGAGGCCGAAGCGAATGCTGTTCAGGAGCGGGCAGCTCACGCTGGCGAGCGGCTGCGCCAGGGGATCGCTCTCTACAAGGAAGGCAACTTCGCCAAGGCCAAGCCCGAACTGGAGGCGGCCTGCGACGGAGGCAAGCCGGAAGGTTGCGCCTACCTGGGCTTCCTTTTTCGGGACGGCTCCGCCGTGGCAAAGGATGCGCAGCGGGCGGCCACCCTGCTCAAGACCGGCTGCGACGGCGGAGATCTGCCCGCTTGCTCGGCGCTGGGCTCCATGTTCGACAACGGCCAAGGGGTCTCCCAGGATTATCTCCAGGCGCGCACTTTCTACCAGAAGGCCTGCGACGGCGGAGAGCTGAAGGGCTGCACAGGACTGGCAATTCTCCTCGATTACGGACGCGGAACCGCGCGGGACGCGACGCAGGCGCGGGTCCTCCTCCAGAGATCATGCGATGGCGGCGACCTGGAGGGGTGCGCGAGTCTTGGCAACATCTACGACTTCGCCGACGGTGTGCCTCGCGATTACCTCATGGCTCGCACCTTCTATCAGAAAGCCTGTGACGGCGGCCAGATGCGTGCCTGCAACAACCTGGGGTTTCTTTACGAAGAGGGCCACGGCGGAGCCCGTGACCCTGCCCAATCCCATGCGCTCTATCAAAAGGCATGCGACGGTGGGAACGCGGATGGATGCAGCAACCTCGGCTACCTGTATTACCGAGGGAACGGCGTCTCCCGAGACTACCCACAGGCATGCCTGCTCTATCGAAAGGCTTGCAACGGCGGCGCGGCGCGCGGCTGCAACAACCTCGGGTTCTGCTATCAAAAAGGCACAGGTGTCTCCCGGGATCGCGAGCAGGCGCGCGCTCTTTATCAGAAGGCCTGCGACGGCGGCCTCAAGGAAGGCTGCGACAACCTGGGCAATCTGCACTGAGCAGCGACGGTGTGGGCTTTGGTTGCCCACCCGCCCGGCCGCGCTATCCTTGTCTGTTTGAGGTGAATCGATGACGACTCTCGCTCCACGCCCGCAGCTTGCCCACTTGACCGCCACGCTCGACGAACTGAAGGCCAAGGGCACCTATTTCAAGCTGCGCATTCTCGACGACCAGCAGGCCCCCGTCTGCCATTACGACGGCAAGCAGGTGATCAACCTGGCCAGCAACAACTACCTGGGCCTGGCCAACCATCCCAAGCTCATCGAGGCGGCGCTGAAGGCCACCCGCGAACTCGGCGTCGGCTCGGGCGCCGTGCGCACCATCGCCGGCACCATGCGCATCCACATGGACCTCGAAGAGAAGATCGCCCGCTTCAAGAACGTCGAGGCCTGCGTGGTCTTCCAGTCGGGCTTTACGGCCAACGCCGGCACCGTCAGCTCCATCCTGGGTAAGGAGGACTTCATCCTCTCCGACGAGCTGAACCACGCCTCGATCATCGACGGCGCGCGGCTCTCCCGGGCCAAGATCAAGGTCTTCCGGCACAAGGACATGGCGCACTGCGAGGAACTGTTGCAGGAGGTGGCCAACGAGCCCGGCCGCAAGCTGGTGATTACCGACGGCGTCTTCTCGATGGACGGCGACATCGGGCCGGTGGACAAGCTGGCCGTGCTGGCCGAAAAATACGGCGCCATCATGATGGTGGACGACGCGCACGCCTCGGGCGTTCTGGGGCGCAACGGCCGCGGCACGGTGGATCACTTCAACCTGCACGGCCGCGTGCATATCC
>JBAVMZ010000277.1:0-3225 GCA_049690595.1 Occallatibacter sp.
GTGGTGGAGCTGATCCTGGCGCAACTCGGCAAACCGTTGAGCCTGATGACGACGGTCACCGACCGGCCGGGGCACGACCGGCGCTACGCCATCACCACGGAGAAGATCGAGAAGGCGACGGGCTGGCACGCCGAGGTTCCGTTCGAGCAGGGCCTGGCGCAAACCATTCAGTGGTACCGCGAGAATCGCGAATGGATCGGGCGCGTGAAGTCCGGCGAGTACCAGGGCTATTACGAGAACAACTACGGCCAGCGGTGAGCGCCTGGCGCGCTATTGGTGGGCAACCTGGTGTTGCCGGCAGTAGCGGCTGCCGGGGACTGCGGGGCGCGTGCAGCGCTCGCCTTTGCTGGTGATGGCGCCGCAACGGACAGCCTTGGGCCTGGATGGATCGGCGGAGACCCCGCTCACTTCGCCGATCCCGCCGAACGGAGCCGGCTTGCGGTTCTGGATTGCGCCTTTCTGTTCGCTCAATTCCGCGATCAACTGATCGATCTGGGCCGAGATGGCGGCCACCTTCGTCTTCAGATCGTTCAGAGTCTGGAGCGTCCGCTCCACACGCTCCAGCTCGGGCGGAGGCGTCTGGGCTTGTTGCGGAAATGCCGGAGCGGCAAATAGAAGGAGAATGGAGATGGCGATGGCACGCATGATCCGGTCCACTGAAAACTGGTGGCCGGGCAAGCGGTTTCCTCTCAAACAGATTTGGTGAGCGGCAAACCGACGGTTGAGTCTCCGTTTGCGCGATCATCGCGCGGGGCATCCGGATCTGGCGGCGATCTGACGTTGAGCGGTGGGTATTTCAGGCGCGGAACCGCTCCGGTCATTCGCGGTTTGGCGCCACAGCGCTTCCGGAGTTGCCTGACGCGGGCGGAGACATGTGCGACGGCAGTCTGGGTTGATCCAGAAAGATCTCAGCCGATCATGTCCAGGAGGGCCTTGTTCATTTGGTCCATGACATGGACGGTCTTGGAGTTGGCGGCAAAGTCGTTTTTGGCTTGCAGCAGATTGACCACGCTTGTGCTCAGTTCGACGGTGTCCTGTGGGAGGTCAGTCTCCCGGGCGGGGGCGGACGAGCGCGCGATGTTGTAGGCTGCCTGATTAAGGTCGGCCGACGCCTGCGCCATACCTTGAATGGGAATCGAGAAGTCTGCCATATGGACCTTATCGGCGGGATCCAGGCAATGTTCAGGGGATCTTGCGGCCCTCGGCTGGCATTCGTGCGCCGGGCGTCAACGGGGATGGGAGTAGTCCGGCGCCGCAGGCGATTCCGCGTTGCGAGCTACGAGGCATCCGCCGCTTCCGCGGTTTCCTCTTCATTGGCGGAACGATAGCCGATTTCGCGGATCCGGCAGGCATCCATGAAGCTGCAAAACGCGCACGAGTCCTTGTCGATGGGGGCGACGGCGATGCGGCCGTTCAGGATTTCAGCCGCGGCCCGCGAGGCCTGCTCGCCCGCGCTGGTCATAAGCGATTCCAGGTCCGCCTGACTGTCCCAGCCCTTCATCTCGCAAGCGCTCTTGACGGCCACATAGTGGAACGCCAGCGGGCGCAGCGCCTTGCGCCGGACGGCTTGCAGGTAGAGGCCCGCCTGCAGGCCGCGGCCCATCGATTCGTCCTTCACGATGCCGCCGACGCTGGAAGGCCGCGAGAACTTGTAATCGTAGACCACGCAGTCGTTGTTGGGGGCCACTTCGTAGCGGTCGATGCGCCCGTGCACCTCGATGTCACCCGCTTCCGGGGTGCCGATAGGTAGCTGGAACGTCTCCTCCATGTGCTGCGCCCATCCGGCATGCTCGGGCGGCTGGGCCGAGTACATGCGGAGGCTGCGTTCGATGAGAATGCGTTCGAGTTCGAGCCGGTAGCCCAAGGGCACGCGGAGCTTGGCGAGAGTCCGCGCCCACTCTTTACGGAACATCTCGAGCAGGTTGCCGTGGAGACGGTGATACTGCGCCAGCAGAGCATGGACCAGCATGCCTCGCTCCAGGGCGTCGAAGCGATCGGCGGGCGATACAGGCGGGTCGGCGAGCTTGAGCGTTCTAGCGGCGAAGAAGCGGAAGGGACACTCCACGTACTGTTCCAGGCCAGTGGGCGAGAAGCTGCGGTGCTTTGCAGCGAGAGCAGAGAGCAGATTCGGGGATTCGAGAGCGGGGCTTATCCGGGGCGGACCGGCGACGGGCGGATTGGCCGTCTCAAGGGGCGCGAGATCGCAGGGCGGGGCAGGCTCTTCGGCGAGTCCCTCGACGTGCGCGAGCGCAAAGGCGCCGAGCGTCTCCTCGCCCTTTGCATTGAGGCGGGGATAGCTCAGCACCAGTTCCGACGTCGCACGCGAGAGGGCTACGCTGAACAGGAAGCGCTCCTCCGAATCGCGGTCGGAGCGGTTGCGCGCGGCGATCTGGCGGCGGCGGAGTGCGCCGCGCAATGCCTCTCCGAGGATGGGGTCGGGCTGCGGGGCGCGCGGGAAGGCACCTTCCAGCAGGCCGCAGACGAAGACGACGGGCAGCTCCCACTGGCGGGCTTCCTGAGCGTCGATCAACTGGACGGCGTCGCGGCGGAACTCGGGGGATGGGATGGTGGCGTCGCGAAGAGCGGGTTTCGCGGATTCAAGGAAGGTACTAAGAGTTATGGGCTGGTTGGGCAGGTATAAGGCGGCATTGGCGATGGCGGCGAACCAGGACTTGGCGGCTGCGGCACGGGCGCGCCAGATGGCGATCTGTTCGGGGGACAGGGGCTGACGGTCAAGAGTTGAACGGGCGGGCTCTGGAGAGCCCGCGCGGCTCTGGAGAGCCGCCCCACCTGGGCGCGGTGGTTCCAGCAGGGTGTTCAGACGGGTGAGACGCATCGCCCAGGCGTCGGGAGGCAGCATCTCCGAGCGCCAGGCGTCGAGAGTGGCCAGGCGGTCGAGGAAATCGACCACGGGCTGAGCGTTCTTCACGGACAGCGCAATCGCGTGCAGGCGCTCCAGACCGTCTCCGGGCAATTCTTCGCGCACCTGGTACTCGAAGCGGGCTGAGGGTGGGCAAGCGCCCGCCAGGCCTGCGGGCGAGAGAACGGCTGCGAGCACAGGTTCCCACTGCCAGCCGGAGAGCAATGCCTCCAAGGCGGAGGAGAACAGGCGCGAGACCGGATGAGCCGCGAGCGGCGACGCGAAGTAAGGCCGGACCGGGATGCCGAAGCGGGCGAAAGCGGCCTCCAAGAGCGGGACGTACGGGTTTCTGGCGCGGACGACGA
>JBAVMZ010000278.1:0-8382 GCA_049690595.1 Occallatibacter sp.
CCCGGAGCCGGCGCTGGCGGCGTGGCCGGTGCGGCGGCTGGCGGCGTCGGCGGCGTCAGCTTGGAGACGTCGTACCGCGCCAGCTTGTAGAAGATCGGCGTCACTTCCAGCGGCATCTTGTCGCGCGGATTCATGGGCGCATACCGCTTAGCGTTCAGCATATGCACCTTGTCGTCCCAGGGGTCGGTCTTCAGCCAGCTTCCCAGCGGCAGCGCCGGAATCTGCGCCAGGTCGTCCCAGTTGAGCTTCGGAGCCTGGTGGGCCAGGTCTGCCATCCACGGAGTTCCGTCGGCCTTCAGCAGCGAGTCGCCCAGCTTGGGCGTGTTCAGCGCCTTCAAGACCTTCGCGCGATCGGCCAACTGCGACCAGTAGAGGCCGGCCGAAGGCAGCTTGTCCTTGTACATCGAGGCCTGCAGGTACTCCATCGCCCGCTTCACCGCCTCGGTGTTGTCGTGCTCGGAGTGGTACATGTCGATCCGCTGGAAGGTCGCCTCGTCGGGGAAGAGCAGCCGGTCGTTGAAGGCGTAGCGGGTGTCGATGTGGTGGCCCATGGCGATGTGCGCCAGCTCCATGGAGATCACCGAGGCGATCGCCTCTTCGCTCGGCAGCGAATCCACCAGCCCCTTCGAGACCAGGATGGTGTTGCCCACCGTGGTGGCCTCGACCGTCGTCGAGAGCAGAATGCGGCAGTGCACCGGATCGGTAAACGCCAGGTTGTTCGGCACTGCCAGGTTGATCACGATCTGGTCAAGAATCGAGGTCTCGTAGCCGCCCTGGTTCAGCGGCGCCACCAGCCCGGCCTCCACCAGCCGGTCGATGACGTTGTTCTCGGCCTGCGTGACCCAGGCGCGCGTGGCCTGCAGCGGCCCCACGTCCTGCGAGTCGTCGCTCTTGTCCACCGCGTCGTCCACCTTCACGCTCACGTTCTCGCTCTCGCGCGTCGGCAGCTTCAGCGAGTAGCCCCAGAAGTGCGTCTGCGCCTTCAGGCCCACGCTCTTCTCGCCCTCGATCCGCTCGGTCTCCTCCACGTACACCGCAACCGGAAGCCAGATCCCCGGCTGCACGTTCATCCGCCACGAGTCGAAGTGGAACCAGTACTTCGACGTGTCCTCCCTGTCGGCGTGGGTGAAGGTGCCGTTGAAGCGGACGATGTTGCCGTCCTCGTCCTCGATCCAGATGCGGCCGTAGAAGCGGCCCGTCCCGCTCACCTTGGGATGAACGTCGTAAACCCAGGTGCGCACCGAGCCCAGAAACTCGCGGCGCACGTAGCTGAAGACATAGTGGTTCGTGTCGAAGCTCGACGGGTCGAGGAACATCATTTCGGTAAAGCCGAGCGGATTGTAGGTAAAGTGCGTATCCAGCTTCAGCGCCTTGCCCAGCAACAGGATCGAGCCCAGCGAGTTCTTGAAGAAGCCCTTCTGCTTCTGCGTGCGCGGCGCATAGGCCTTGTCGAAGAAGCCCTTGCCGAAGTCCACGCGGCTGAGCATGTACTCGTCCTCGATCGGCACCTGGTAGAGCTTGAGGTCGGGCTTGGTGTTCTGGATGTAGGTCTCCACCAGCGGCGTCCGCTGCTGGATGCTCTTGATCAGCACCTTCTCCCGGCCAATGGCGCGCTCCACCAGCGCCGCCTGCTCGGGCGTCAGTTGGTGCGCCTGTTCGTACTTGGGCTCTTTCTTGGCGTACGCACAGGCGACACCCAGAACCAGCAAAAGGAAGGTGAGGGGGATCCTCCGAAACGTCATGTCAAGCTCCTGGGCTTTCTTCGTCCTTGAGTTGCCGCTCGCGGCGTTTCCGGCGGCGGCTGTCTTGTTTCGCTACACTTCCGATGCTACGCCAACTGGAAGGTGATCGTGATGTTGGTGGTCATGTCCACCGCTTGGCCATTGCGGGTGGCGGGACGGAAGCGGATCTGCTGCGCGACGCGCCACGCCTCCTGGTCCAGCCCGTGGCCGAGCCCGTGCACAATGCCCTGCACCACCACCTGGCCGCTGGCCGTAAAGGTGACGCGCAAAATCACGTCGCCCTGCACCCGCAACTGCCGCGCTTCGGCCGTGTACTGCACCTGCGGCTTGGAAAGTACCTCGAGGTTGGTGGCAACCGGCTGCACCGCCATCTGCGGTGGCGGCGCTGCCGCCTGCACCTGCGGGATTCCCGCCGAGGCTACCCTGCCGCCCGCGTAGGCGTTGCCGGTCGGCGCCGTGCCCGTTCCTCCGGGGATGCCGGCCGAAGCCACCTTGCCCTGCACGCCGGCCGAGGAACCGAACTTGGTTCCGTTGCCGAAGCCCGTCGAGCCGACAATCCCGTGCGGCGCCACCGCCGGTCCCGTGTTCCCCCCGTACGGGTTGCCGATGGCGGCCACCGTGGCCGGTTTGGTTGCGTTGGGGTTCGGGGTCACGCCGAAGGTCTGGCCGAAGTGCACCGGGGCTGTCGAGACCTTGGCTTGCGGCACCTGCGCCGGCATGGCCGCGCCCAGCACCGCCTTCGGCTGCGGCGCCAGCACCACCTGCGGCTTGGCCGCCTTCAGCGCCGGCGTGTTCAACTTGCTCTCGATCTGGACTGGCTTCTCCGGCTTTGGCTCCGGCCGCGGAATATTGATCTTGGGCGCCTCCATCTTCACCTCGGGCGGAGGCGGCATGTCGATCTTCGGCGGCGGGGGAATCTTGATTTTGGGCGGAGGAGGAGGTGGCTCGGTCGGCACGATCAGCACCGTCTGCTCGTACTGGTGCTGCTCGATGACCCGCTTGGCCGTCATCCCAATGTAGATCACAGCCCCCAGAATCAGCAGATTGACCACCGCGCTGGTGATGAACGAACCAGGGCTGCGTTCCGGCTCGGGGAGCAAACCGAAGTTCGAGCGTCCAGGATAGGGCTTCACCGGCATAGTGTTATTCCTCACAGGCAGCCACGCGGGCTGCGATGAAATGTGCGTTGCGGGCGATGGGGGAGGCAGACGGCAGAGCCGCTGCCCGCTGCCAGGCAGGCCCGGGACCCGCAGGGCCGCGCACCGGATCCGGCGTGGTTAACGGCCGCTCCGTGCTGGCCGCATGGCGCGGAAGTTCCCAGGCAGAGAGCTCGATCGGGGGCCGGACCGCAAATGCTCGTGTTCGCAGAGATGCACGCCAGCGGCGTTCGGTTGCCACACTGGCTTGGGACGGCCCGGCAGGGCTGGCATCGGGGAAGAGAAACACTCTGGTCATCTCGCTTGTGGGCGGAGCTGCGGCCGGGGCGCAGGCTGGGCCGCGATCAGTTTCCCACATTCGTGTCGAGTTCCATCGGCTGGACGAAATGACCCTGGACATTCCCCATCTCCGGTTCCAAGTCCAAGGCATCCATCATCCATGCAATGCTCGTGCAAAGGGCGATCCACTTGCTCCCGCCGGGCCTCTTCGCCCGGGTTTGTGCCCGGCGCGTTCTCCCGTGGGGCTCGTCTTCTACGGCCTGCCGCCTGTGCCGACGGTCTCGGACGAGACAGGGCAGAGCCCCGCCCCTTCCTTACCTATTGTAATAGACTAACGGTAAACCAAAGTGCTCGGGAAAGGACAGTTTTTTTGTGAAGATTCTGGTCACAGGTGGCGCGGGGTACATCGGCGGTACCGTTGCAGGGCTCTTGTCCGAAAAGGGACACGAAGCAGTGATTTTTGACAACCTGAGCCACGGCAAGCGGGAGCTTCTGCCCGCGGGCGTCCCCTTTGTGGAAGGGGAGCTCTCCGACCGGCCTCTTCTTGAAAACCTTTTCAACTCCGCCGCCTCCCAAGGCAACCCCTTCCACGGCGTGCTCCACTTCGCCGCCCTCATCGAAGCCGGCGAATCGATGGTCTACCCCGAGCGTTTCTTCCGCAACAACACCGCCTCCTCCCTCGCCCTCCTCGAGGCCATGCTCGCCTGCGGCGTGAAGCGCCTCGTCTTCAGCTCCACCGCCGCAGTCTACGGCGAGCCCGAACTGGTCCCCATCCCCGAAACCGCCCGCCTCCAGCCCACCAACGCCTATGGAGAATCGAAGCTGCTGACCGAGACCATCCTCGGCTGGATGCACCGGATCCACGGCCTCCGCTCCGCGGCCCTGCGCTACTTCAACGTCGCCGGCGCCCCCGAGACTCCGGCCGGCATCGTCCGCGGCGAGGCGCACGACCCAGAATCCCACCTCATCCCGCTCATCCTCGACGTCGCCCTCGGACGCCGCGCCGCCATCAAGATCTTCGGCGACGACTACCCCACCCCGGACGGCACCTGCATCCGCGACTACATCCACGTGGCCGACCTGGCCGAAGCCCACCTGCTGGCTCTGGATGCGCTGGAGACGGAGGCCGCCGGCAAGGCGCGCCTGATCTACAACCTGGGCAACGGCCAGGGCTTCAGCGTGCGCGAGGTCATCGAATCGGCGCGCCGCGTCACCGGCCACCCCATCCCCGCCGAACTCTGCCCCCGCCGCCCCGGCGACCCCGCCGTCCTCGTCGCCAGCAGCGAGAAAGCCATCCGCGAACTCGGCTGGAAGCCCCGCTACACCCAGCTCGACGAGATCGTGCGGACGGCGTGGGTGTGGCACCAGAAACGCTACCGGTAAAGAGCTGAGACGGGCGATGGCGGCTTGGGAGTTGCCGTATCTCGAAGCCACGAGACTCAGGTGGCCTTTTCCCCACGAAAAGGCCACCCCGCTCCTACACCTGTTTCCCCGCCAGTTGGGCTGGACAGGGAGGTTCTTTCGTGGGAGCATGTAACTAGATTTAGTTGCAGAGGCTCGGGCACTTGTCGAAACTGCAGAAAGCGATCCATCGCCTTGCCGGCCGCCCCACCGACTACACCTGGGAGGAACTGGTTTCTCTGATGGCGGCGCTGGGCTTTGAATTGCGCACGGCAGGCGGCTCGGGAAGAAAGTTCTTCGATCCGGCGAGCGGCGCCTTGCTGTTGTTGCACGAGCCCCATCCGGCGGAGGTTCTGAAGGCTTACCAGATCCGCGCGGTGCTTCAGTTCCTGCGCCAGGAGAAGAGGATTCCATGAGCCAGACGTTTCATTACAAGGACTACGAAGGTTCGGTCGAGTACAGTGCCGAGGACCGCGTCCTGCACGGTTCGATCCTCGGTCTGCGCGACATGATCGTTTATGAGGGCAGGGATGTCGACGGCCTTGAGGCAAACTTCAGGGCTGCGGTCGACGAGTATCTGGAGTTCTGCCGTGCCGAAGGCAAAACGCCCGACCGGCCGTTCAAGGGGACCTTCAATGTGCGCGTGGGAGCGGAGTTACACAAGCGCGCCGCCTTGTTCGCCCGCGAGCGCGACCAGAAGCTGAACACGGTGGTTTCGCAGGCCCTGGAGTCCTTCCTGGCGCGCTCGCATTCCTCTTGACGAGTGCTCACGGCGTGGGTGTGGCACCAGAAGCGGTACGCTTGATACTCGAGTCCAACAGCAGACCCGGCTTCGGATCGAAGGCGGTCACGGAGGGGCACAAGCGCGATGGATGAGATTTTCTGGATTCAGGGCCTTCGCCCGCCGCCGCTGGCACTGGTTCTCTGTCCCCAGGGCGGCGACCAACTGAAGGACGAACTTCTGAGGCTGAAGCGGGGCGGGATTCAGACCGTCGTTTCGCTCCTGGGCAAGGACGAAGCCGTTTCGCTCGGAGTTGCCGAGGAAGGCCCTGTGGCGGAGCAACTGGGGATACAGTTCGTTTCCTACCCCATTCCCGATGTTCATGTTCCGCCGGACCTGGACTCGTTCCGGCTCTTTGCCGCCGGCCTGGCCGACCGCCTCCGCGCCGGCACGCACTTCGGCGTGCACTGCCGCGGGAGCGTCGGCCGGGCCGCAGTCACTGCCGCCTGTACTCTCATCCAACTGGGCTGGGAACCAAAGCTGGCGCTCAAAGCCGTTGCGGCAGCACGGCGTCTTGCCGTGCCCGACACCAAGGAACAGGAAGACTGGATTCTGGGCTACAAGCCGCTTCCTTGTCCCGCATAGGACCGGGCGAGCGCAGGCGTGCATCCCGCGGCTGTGAGAGTATCCTGCTCAGTTGAAGTCTTCTACTGGAGCCCCCGATGCGCCGCCTCGTCGCGATTCTCTCTTTTCTGGTTCTCCCCGGACTCCTTCACGCTCAGACCCAGCCGTGCTCGGCCTGCAGCAATCCCTCCACGCGTTTCACGCCGCGGCGCCATGCGGTTTGTCTCTCCACCCAGGAGATGGTCGCCCACATCGCCACTCAGAAGCCCGTTCGTTCCCCGGGATTAGGCGAGCCAAGCGTGAACGTCCACGGAGTCGTCACTGCCTGCGTCTGCTTTGCCAGAACCGGGAGGGTGTCGGATGTGGGCATCGTTTCCGGCCCGCCCATGATGCAGCAATCGGTCCTGGACTCGCTCAAAGACTGGACATTTCTCCCCGTCTTGCAGGCGGGCAAGCGCCGCGCCGGCTGCGGCCCGCTGCGCATCCGTGTCGACGTGACGAGCGGCGTCGCTTCATCGCGGCTTGAGCCCTGACGGGCGGCTCGCCTGCTCGCCGGGCGCATCCGAAGCGTTCCGCATAAATTCACTTGACATTCATTGTTCGATGCCAGCAAGGTGGGGGCGAAACCCAATCCCATCTGGCAGCGCTCCCGGTCTTCCCCCGCTCCCCCCGCGCAGCGCTCCAGGTCACGAGGTCGTTCGTTCATGGCATCGAATACTGCCCCCGCCGGCGCGGACAGCGTCACCGGCCTGCCCCGCATCATTGTCGGTTCCGCGCTCGGAACCATGATCGAGTGGTACGACTTTTACATCTTCGGCTCGCTGGCCACGGTCCTTTCGCTCAAGTTCTATCCCCCCGGCAACGACACCTTCGCCCTAATCGCCTATCTGGCCACCTTCGCCGTCGGCTTCCTCGTCCGGCCCTTCGGCGCGCTCTTCTTCGGCCGCCTCGGCGACCTGGTGGGCCGCAGAATCGCCTTCATCATCACGCTCACCATCATGGGCTTCGCCACGGCCTCGATTGGTCTGCTGCCCACGTTCAAGGCCGGCGGCTGGATCGGCCCCATCGCGCTGATCCTCATCCGCGTCCTGCAGGGCCTGGCCCTGGGCGGCGAATACGGCGGCGCGGCCGTCTTCGTTGCCGAGCACGTGCCTGACAACAAGCGCGGCTTCTACACCAGCTTCATCCAGATCACGGCCACGCTGGGCCTGTTCATCTCACTGGCGGTGATCGTGGCCACCCAGCAGAGCATGACCCCGGCAACGTTCCAGGATTGGGGCTGGCGTCTGCCCTTCCTGCTTTCCATCGTGCTCGTTGGTATCTCGCTCTACATCCGGCTCAAGATGAAAGAGTCGCCCATCTACTCGCAAATCAAGGCGGCGGGCATGCACTCCGCCAAGCCGCTGACGGACGCGTTCACCAAGTGGCCCAACCTCAAGAACGTGCTCATTTCCCTCTTCGGCGCAACCGCCGGCCAGGGCGTGGTCTGGTACACCGGCCAGTTCTACGCGCTCTTCTACCTGCAGACCGTGCTCAAGCTCAACGCCAAGGCCGCCAACATCGACGTGGCCGTCGCTCTGCTGTTGGCCATGCCCTTCTTCACCGTATTCGGCGCGCTCAGCGACCGCATCGGCCGCAAGAAGCTCATGATGACCTCGCTGTTGCTGGCGGTCATCTTCTACATTCCCATCTACAAGGGTATGCAGCAGGCGGCCGGCAACAACGTGACCTACGTCAGCTCCGTCAAGGACAAGGTCACTGGAGCCTACAAGCTGACCCCGCAGACTCCCGACGCGGTCACAGGCAAGCTGGTCCCGGCCAGGGAAGCCGCCACCGCCAACCATCCCATGCTGGTGCTCTACGTCTGGCTGCAGGTGATTCTGGTGTGCATGGTCTATGGGCCGATTGCCGCTTACCTGGTCGAGGCCTTCCCGGCCAAGGTGCGCTACACCTCGGTCTCGCTCCCCTATCACATCGGCAACGGCGTCTTCGGCGGCCTGCTGCCGCTGATTGGACTGGGGCTGTGCGCCACCACCGGCAACATCTACGCCGGCTTGTACTATCCCATCGGCGTCGCCGCCGTCTCCTTCGTCTTTGGCATGATCTTCCTCAAGGAGACGCACGGCACGCTCATCTGGGACGAGGCCAACGGGAAGCCGTAGTTCGCCTCAGCCCCGCGAGTGGACCGCCGTTGACACCATCTTCCGCTCCGGCGTGCTGAACATCGCCGCCGGCAAGGTCTCCCAGGCCCGGATCAACTTCGCCCGCACCGGCAACCCCGCCAACCCCTGCCTGCCCAAGTGGCCGGCCTACACCCGCGAATACGGCGCCACCATGATCCTCGACACCAGAAGCGAGGTCCGCTCGAACCACGACAAGGAACTCGCCGACCTGCTCAAGCCGAACCTCAGCTTTTAGAGGATGCAAAAGAGAAACGGACGTGCGGCCGGGATTCTCC
>JBAVMZ010000279.1:0-3150 GCA_049690595.1 Occallatibacter sp.
GGCCAAGGCCGCCGCCGGGGCCACCGCTGCCCGGGCCGCCACCCGGGGGTGGTCCGCCAGGTCCGCCGGGGCCACCCGACGAGAAGCCGCCCTCCACCTTGGGGCCGATGGCAAAGCGCTTGGACACCCGCGCGTTCATGCTGAACTGGCTGGGTCCGGTGCCGTAGTTGATGGGGACGATCTTCTGTCCCGCGATGGGTGCGGTGTCGAAGTTGCCGAGCGAGGTCTTTATGACGCTGGCGCGCGTCAGGTCGGTGGCGAAGGCGGGGCGGTCGTTGAAGATCGAGTCGCCGTTGTTGTCCAGGCCCGTGGTGAGGTTGAAGGGCGCGCCCGAGTTGGCCACCAGCATGGGGCTGAGCGAGACGCCGTACTTGAGCGGGATGTTGCCGCCCAGCAGGAAGCGGTTGCGCACGTCGAAGGACGAGCGGCCGTAATCCGCGCTGGGATTGTACGGGTTCGACGGGAAGCTGCTCGCTCCCGCGGTGTCGCCCTTGGCGAAGTTCACCATGTAGAAGCCGAAGAGCGTGATGTTGCGCACGCCCACGTTGAAGTTGGTGACCAGCTGGTTCTGGCGGAAGACGCCGTTGGACTGGTACTGGTAGATGTTCTCGTCCACGCCGTTGGGGCGCAGGCCGGTCGCGGGCAAGGGCGCGTTGACGTTATCGCTCATCAGCGCATGGACGCCGCGCGAGTTGACGTAAGTGAACGACAGCGTGGTGTTCTTCGCCACCTGCCGGTCGACGCCGATGGCGCCTTCCATGGTGATGGGCGAGCGCAGGTTCGAGGCCAGGCGGTAGATGGTCGGCGTGGCGGCCGAATTGGTGAGCGACGGAGGCGTCAGTCCGGTTCCGAGCTGTGTCACCACGTACTGCTTCTGCGTGACGCCGTTCTCGCGCTCGGCCTGCAAAACGTAGGTCGACTCGAAGCGGTCGTAGAACCAGCCGTAGCCGGCGCGGACCACGGTCTTCGAGCCCTTGGGCGCCCAGGCCAGCGAGAAGCGCGGCGCCACGCTCTTCCAGTCCGTGAGATGGTTCTGCGCCTCGTAGCGGATGCCGTAGCTGAAGGTGAAGTTGGGCTTGACGCGCCACTCGTCGTCGGCGTAGAGCGAGGCGTCGAAGGCCGTCACGCGCGAGGTTGCCGAGCCCTTGACCACCGAGTACTGGCTGGGCTGGAGCGCGGCGTAGTCGGCCAGCGAGTTGAAAGTGAAGGTTCCGTTGAAGCCGCTGGTGGAGCTGTTGTCGTCGAGCGTGGCGCGCAGGCGGGTTCCCACCTTGATCGAGTGGGTCCCGTGCACCAGGCTGGTGTTGTTTTGCAGTTCGTAGCGCTGGAGCGTATCGCTGAGCCTGCCCAGCGCGTTGCCGCCGCCGGTGAAGGAGCCCGGCACCATCAGCGTGGGGCTGGTGTCGACGGCGGTCTGGTTGTTGCTGATGCGCGAGAACTGGAAGAGCGTCTCGTTCACGGCGTGGTTGCCCAGCACCTGCGTGTCGCTCAACTGCAGGCCCTGGCTATTGCCGGTGGCGTTGTATGCCTGCGAGGCGAGCGACTGCTGGCCCACGCCGCCGCCGTTCTCGGTGGAGCGGTCGTACTGAAAGCGCAGCGTCAGCGTGTTGCTCGGCGTCAGTTGCACATCGAGCCGCGGGCTGATGTCGAGCCGCGTCTGAGGATGCGCGTAAGCGCCTGTGAGCCTGATGGGATTGCCGCTCGCATCCAGGCCGGTCTCGGCGTTGACGATCGAGTTGTCCTGCTGGTCGCGGCGGAAGACGCTCAGGAAGAACGAGGAGTTCTTGCGCACCGCGCCGCCCACGTTGCCCATCATGAAGGTGGAGTAGTACGGCTGCTCGGAGGTGACAAAGGGATTGAGCGCGTTGAGGGCCGAGTCGTTGCCGTTCATCATGAACGTGCCGTGCAGCTTGTCGGTGCCGGGCTTGGTGAGGATCTCGATGCGGCCGTAACCGAGCTTGTCGTACTGCGCGGAGAAGGGATTCTGGTTGACGCGAATCTCGCGGATGGAGGACTTGGGCGGAAGCTCGCCGCCAGAGAAGCCGTCGATGAAGATCTGCCCTCCGTTCGGCCCGGCCGCGGGCCCGGCCAGCGCGCTCAACTCCGATTGCAGCTCGTCGGGATCGTCGGAGAGCGCGTCGAGCCCGGCGCCCTTGATCACCATCTGGCTGGCGTTGCTGTCCGACGAGGTGTTCACCGAGTTGCTCTGGTCGTTGACCGTCACCTGCTGCTTGTCGGTTGCGATGGCGAGCGCCACGTTGTGCAACAGCGAGCGGCCGGCGCTCAATTCGATGCCTGTCTCGGAGTAGGTCTCAAAACCCGGAGCCTCGACGACGAGCGTGTACTCGCCCGCCGGCAGGCCCTTCAACTCGTAGACGCCGCCCGCAGTGGACTTGGCGGTGAAGGAGCGCGCGCCCGCACCCGCATCGGCGCCCGCCAGCGTCACCGTGGCTCCGGGGACAAGCGCACCCGAGGGATCGGTCACCTGTCCACGCAGAACGGCGCTGCCTGTCTGGGCGTTGAGTCCGGCGGACACCAGCCCACCGAGCACGAAGACAAGAATGGCAAGTAGGTTCGGGCGATTGAAAATCATCGGTGCTCCTCGCTTCTGCGCCGGGGCCGTGGCCGCGACGCCACAGGCGGGATGCCTGCTATATCCATCTGAGCAAGTGTGGGAGGCAAGCGCTGTCACAAAGCTTGAAGCCGTGTAAAGCCGTGTCACGGCGCGGTGACAATTTGTTACATTGGCGGCTGCGCGAGGGTGTACAAAGTTATTCAGGCTTTACCGGAGGATCTCCGCCTTGTCGCTTGTGCTGCTGATCGACGACGACCGCGAACTGTGCGCCATGCTGAGCGACTACCTGGGCCGCCACGGCTTCCAGGTGACCGCCGAGCATCACGGCGAAACAGGGCTGCGGCGTGCGCAGAGCGGGCGCTTCGCCATTGTGCTGCTGGACGTGATGCTGCCCGGCATGGACGGCTTCGAGGTGCTGCGCCGCCTGCGCGCCACCTCGCAGGTCAGCGTGCTGCTGCTCACCGCCCGCGGCGAGGACGTGGACCGCATCGTCGGTCTCGAGATCGGCGCGGACGACTACCTGCCCAAGCCCTTCAACCCGCGCGAGCTGCTGGCGAGGATGCGCGCCATCCTAC
>JBAVMZ010000280.1:0-1644 GCA_049690595.1 Occallatibacter sp.
GGTGTCGACCTTCTTGCGCACCGCCTCGAGCGTCAGCGGCTTGACCAGGGCGCCATGCGCGCCGGCCTTGAGGGCTTCGAGCGCGGTGGCCTCCTCGGCCTTGGCGCAGACGATCAGGATGCGCACGCCGGGAAACCGGGCCAGGATCTCGCCGACCAGCCCGGGGCCGCGCTGGGCAATGAAGGAGACGCCGAGCAGCACGACCTGCGGCTGCAGCCAGCCCTGGCCCTTCTCGTAGGCGCTTTCCGGATCCGGCAGCTCGTGGGTTTCGATCTCGTCATGCAGCATGAACTGCAGGGCCGCCCGCGTGATTTCGTCATCGTCGATCACGAACACGCGCCGCTGGTCGACCGCCTTGGCCGTCTCGACGCCGATTTGCATGTCACCCTCCTCTCGCCTTCGGCTCACCGCGCCCACCTGCGCGGGCCTTGTCGCGTAGTCTGTCTCACGCGTGATCTAGCAAGATCCGTTCCGAAGCGCGGACGCGCCGAGGGCCGCCCGACCCGCGGACGCGCGCGATGTCGGCGCGCTCCGGCGTCAGCGGCGATGTCTTATTCGCGACAGCCGGGCCCGTGCTGTCGGGTTTTTGACAGCCGCCGCCGGACCTCGCGGCGCGGCGTTTCGATTTGTGAAATCAGACCTTTAGTTTGCCGCGGCGGAGTTGGCACGGCGGTTGCTCAAGAACAGTTCGCAACAACGAGTGAGGGCTGAGGGCACGCAGACGCGCACGACGAGCGATGCTCTCCTTCCCGCAGCCCGTGTGCCGCTTCTCCCCGGAGAGGCAGTCTCGCGCGCAAGCGTGGTTCATTGGCAACTAGGTACATGGAGAGAACGATGTCTTCACTGCGACAAATCGCATTTTACGGCAAGGGCGGGATCGGCAAGTCGACGACCTCGCAGAACACGCTGGCGGCGCTGGCGGAGATGGGCCACAGGATCCTGATCGTGGGCTGCGACCCCAAGGCGGATTCGACCCGCCTGATCCTGCACGCCAAGGCGCAGGACACCATCCTCAGCCTGGCGGCCAACGCCGGCAGCGTCGAGGACCTCGAGATCGAGGACGTCATGAAGATCGGCTACCGCGACATCAAGTGCGTGGAGTCCGGCGGTCCGGAGCCCGGCGTCGGCTGCGCCGGCCGCGGCGTCATCACCTCGATCAACTTCCTGGAGGAGAACGGCGCCTACGAGGACATCGACTACGTGTCCTACGACGTGCTGGGCGACGTGGTGTGCGGCGGCTTCGCGATGCCGATCCGCGAGAACAAGGCGCAGGAAATCTACATCGTGATGTCCGGCGAGATGATGGCGATGTACGCCGCCAACAACATCTCCAAGGGCATCCTGAAATACGCCAACTCCGGCGGCGTGCGCCTCGGCGGGCTGGTCTGCAACGAGCGCCAGACCGACAAGGAGCTCGAGCTGGCGGAAGCGCTGGCCAAGAAGCTCGGCACCCAGCTGATCTACTTCGTGCCGCGCGACAACATCGTCCAACACGCCGAGCTGCGGCGGATGACGGTCATCGAGTGGAATCCGCAATGCGAGCAGGCCAGCGAGTACTGCACGCTCGCCCGCGCCATACAGGACAACACCAAGTTCGTCATTCCAAATCCACTCGCGATGCCGGAACTCGAAGAACTGCTGATG
>JBAVMZ010000281.1:0-1890 GCA_049690595.1 Occallatibacter sp.
GCGCCAAGGTCGACGGCTTCCGCTCGGCGATGGACCTGGAGCACAGCTTCGGCCCGGCCTACATCCGCGGGCGCCTGTTGCGCGGCACGGCAGCCGAGGCCGTCATCGGCGTCAGCGCGGCTGAGTCGGCGGCCATCGTCGACGGCGTCCTGACCCTGGGCATTCTCTGGCTCGACTACTGCCGCCTGCACGGCGACGCCCGCCGCCACTTCGGTGGGCTCAAGGTCATCGTTCCCGCGGGCAACTGGCGCACCACCGCCGAGCGCATGGCCTGGCTCAACCACGCCGCCGCCGGTTT
Source organism: Occallatibacter sp. (assembly GCA_049690595.1). Taxonomy (GTDB): domain Bacteria; phylum Acidobacteriota; class Terriglobia; order Terriglobales; family Acidobacteriaceae; genus Telmatobacter. The sequence continues at coordinate 299 of JBAVMZ010000281.1, forward strand.
CGAGCTCTTCACCCTCGACGAGCGCAGCGAGGAACTCGAGCCGGTCGACTTCCGCGATACCGGCAACCTGGAGTCGCGGGTGGTACATGCCTTTTCGCCGGCGGCGGCCGTCGAGCGCTGCCGCGAGGGGCTCGATCGCCTGCTCGCGCTGGTTCCCCCGGCAGCCCGCGAGCGCGTCGAGATCCGGCCCACGTCGACCACCGAGGCCGGCCTGTTGCTGCACGGCCTCGAGTTTGCCCGCGTCCGCCACGGCCTGGCGCCCAACTCCTTCGAGCGCCGCAACGAGATCACCTTCGGCGCGGGTCCCAGCGAAACTCCGCTCACCGAGGAGAACGAGGCAGCCTGCCGCGAGCTCTTTGCGCGGCTCTTCGAAAGCCGCTATCCCGACGGCGCGCAGACCGACCCGCTCTTCCGCCTCCAGCCTGAGCGCTGGCTCGAGGGCCAGCTCCGCGTCCGCCTGGCCGAGCTGCTTCCCGGCCTGCGCGGCGACTTGATGGTCAGCCAGGTCCCGGCGCTCTCTTCCGGCGACCGCGGAATGCTCGACCTGCTCACCCTCGACCGCAGCGGAAGGCTGACCATCCTCGAACTCAAGGCCAGCGAAGACCTGCACCTGCCCTTGCAGGCGCTCGACTACTGGATTCGCGTCCGGGCACTGAACGCCGACCGCAAGCCTGTCGAAGGCAACAACGGCGGCCGTTCGCTCTCCGCATTCGAGCGCGCGGGTTACTTCCCGGGCGCCGAGGTCTCCGCTCTACCGCCGCGCCTCATCCTGGCCGCGCCGGCCTTGCGCATCCACCCCGCCAACGAGACGGTGCTGCGGTATCTGGCGCCCGAGGTCGAGTGGGAACTGATTGCCCTCACCGAGCACTGGCGCCGCGAACTGCGCAGCGTCTTCCGCAAGCGCAGCGGCGGATAGCGATTCCTCAGTGCACGTCGGCCATCCGCGCGTTCATCCCGTTGAAGATGGCATCGTACTTCCCGCTCTCGGCGGCATAGCGCAGTCCGCGCACGTTCTCCACGCAGATCTCGGCGGGCGCCGGCTCCTGGCGGAGAATCTCCATCACCTGCTCGATGAAAGCCCCCAGCGGCATCGCGCGCGGATCGCTGGCGCCGCTCATCAGGTGCGTGGCCACGTACGGCGGCGCCAGCTCCATCACCTCGATCCGCGTCCCTTTGAGCTGATAGCGCAGCGACTGCGTATAGGAGTGAATGGCCGCCTTGGTGGCGCAGTAAGTGGGCGTGACCGCCAGCGGCACAAAGGCCAGCCCCGACGAGACATTCAGGATCGCCGCCTTTTCCTGCTGCTTCAGGTGGGGCAGCAGCGCCGCGGTCAGCCGGATGGGCCCAAGCAGGTTGGTGGCCACCATCTCCTCGGCGTCCTTCAGGTCCTCCTGCTGATCGAGCAGCTTCTCGGGGCGCATGATGCCGGCGTTGTTCACCAGAAAGTTCAGCGCTGGGAAGCGCCCAGTCACCTCGCGGGCAAGGCCGACGATGGAAGCGCGGTCCAGGATGTCGAAGCTCAGCCACTCGATGCCGGGGTTGGCCGCGGCCGTCTCTTTGAGCGCCTGCTCACGCCGTCCTGCCACGATGAC
>JBAVMZ010000282.1:0-1513 GCA_049690595.1 Occallatibacter sp.
GTCCAGTGCTCGCGGCCCGCGGTGGCGACCGGCGCGGTGACCAGCCGGAAGTTGCGCCCCTGGTCGTTGGTGCGGATGAACCAGCGCCCGTTGCGATGGTCCACGGCGTACTCGTGCTCGTCCTCTCGCGCGGCGATCAGCGTCAGCGGCGCCTCGGGCCGGTCCGCCGGCAGCCACCATGTCTCCGAGGTCGTGTGGCTGGCGGAGTCCAGCAGCACAAAGGCGCCGTCCCTGGTGCGGCCGGCGGCCAGGTTGAAGCGCTCGTCGTCGTCCTGATAGAGGAGCGCATCCTCGGCGTGCGGCCGGCCAAGCGTATGCCTCCAGAACTGGTACTGGCGCTTCTGCTCCTCGTCCTCGACGGTGTAAAAGAGCGTGCGGTTGTCTGCCGCCCAGACCACCGAGCCGACCCGCTCGACCGTGCCCGCAAGCGTCTCGCCGGTTTCGAGATCCTTGATCCGCAGCGTGTACTGGCGGAACCCGGTCGTGTCTGTGGTATAGGCCAGCCAGCGGCCGTCGTCGGTGATGTCGGTCGAGCCGATCGAGAAGAACGCGTGGCCCTGCGCAAGCTGGTTGCCGTCGAGCAGGACCTCTTCGGCCGCGGTTGCATCGGGGCCCTCCGCCGTGCCGCGCCGCCGGCAGTGGATGGCGTACTGCAGGCCCTCCTCGGTGCGCGTCGTGTACCACCACTCGCCGTAGCGGTAGGGAACCGAGACATCGGTCTGCTTGATGTGCCCGAGCATCTCGCGGTAAAGGTCTTCGCGCAGGCCGTCGAGCGGCGCCATCTCCGCCTCGGCCCAGGCGTTTTCGGCTTCCAGGTACGCCGTGACCTCGGGCGAGTCCTTCTGGCGCAGCCAGGCGTAGTCGTCCACGAGCGTGACCCCGTGGAGGGTGGTCGGCTTCGGTTCGCGGCGGGCGGCGGGGGGATGTGCAGGGCGGTTCTCGATCATCGCTTTCCCAGTGTAGAGCAGCCGGAGCTGTCAGCTTTCAGCTCTCAGCTCTCAGCCGTCAGCTTTCAGCTCTCAGCTCTCAGCTTTCAGCTCTCAGCTCTCAGCCGTCAGCTTGTTTGGTGCCGATGCCAGCAGGAGCGGCCGAGCCGGAGGCGGGGACGGTCAAAATGGGCCAGGCGATGAAACCTGAAGCCCGCAAGTCGCGAGCTGAAAGCTGAGAGCTGAAAGCTGATAGCCGCCTTTCGGGAACCTCCGCCACACCGCCCGCGTACAATAAGGAGCGATGAAAGGCTCTCCTCGCGTCTTTTCGACCCTTCTGCGGCTGCTTCCGGCCGCGCTCGCCGCTTGCCTCGTGCTTCCCGCCGCGGCCGAGCGGCTGGAAGACCTGCCCGCGCCCACCGGTTACGTCAGCGACTACGCGCACGTGCTCTCCCAGGCCACCGTGGCCCGCCTCGAGCGGCTCTGCACCGAGCTCGATCGCGGCCCGGCCAACGCCCAGATCGCCGTGGTCACCGTCCGCAACCTGGACGGCGACGATTCGGCCGACTACGCCACCCGGCTCTTCG
>JBAVMZ010000283.1:0-3226 GCA_049690595.1 Occallatibacter sp.
GAGTTCCGCCCTGCGGCGCCGGGGTCGTCGGCTGCGTGCCCTGCTGCTGCATCGCCTGAAGCTGAGCGTTCAGATCCTGCAGGGTCTTGTCCAGCTTGGCCAGACGCGACTTGACCTCGTCGACCGAGTCATTGAGCGACTGGACCTGGCCGGAGGCGGCGTCCAGCTTGGCGCCGGTTGCTTCGCTCTGCTGGTTCAGCCGTTGCTGCATGGCGTTGACGCTGGCGGTCACCCGGTTGGACTCGTCGGCCGTCTGCTCGGCCAGGTGCTGCAACACGCCGAAGCGCGTGTCCATCGTCGACTGCAGCCGCTGCACCATGTCGAGCAACTGCTGCACCTGCGTCTGCAGCTCGATGATCTCCTTCGAGGTGGCGCGCGCCGGCGCAGGTGCCCCCGCCAGAAGCGCGGTCAGAAGAGCCAGCCCAAAGAGACGATTGCGAAGCGTGTGTGCGGTCTGCATGATTCCTCGGTCGGGGAAGAACGGTGAACAGTGATCAGTGGTCAGATGGCCGTGCGCTGGAGCACAAACCAGCTTTCGCGGCGCGCAGCGCGCCGCCGGCGCGCCGGGGACCACGACCTGCCTTCCAAGCGGCCGTCTTCCCCGGTTACTCCGATTTTACCGGTCTGCTCCAGTTTCTCTACTGGTCCATGCTGAAGCCGGCGCGGCGATTCTGCTGCCAGCAGGCCTCGGTCGACTCCGAGCAGAAGGGCTTCTCCTTGCCGTAGCTCACAACGCGGATGCGGCTGGCGGCCACACCGGCTGCGACCAGGGCATTCTTGGCGGCGTCGGCGCGGTTCTGGCCCAGAGCCACGTTGTACTCGTTGGAGCCGCGCTCGTCGCAGTAACCGCCCACAGCCACCTTGACGCTGGGATGGCTCACCAGGAAGGTGGCATCGCGTTGCAGAGTGGCCTGAGCGTCGGGCCGCAGGTCGGCGGTGTCGTAGTCGTAGAAGATGTCCTGCACGTTGGCGCGGAACTCTTCTTCGGCGCTCATGGTGGGCGCCGGCACCACGACGGCGGGCGGCGGATTGACGGTTACGCGCGCGGTGGCTTCAGCCGTTCCACCCTCGCCGCGGGCCACTAGGTGGTAGCTGGTGGAAGCCGACGGGGTGACGGTGCGGACGCCCGAGGTGGGCACATCGCCGAGGCCGTCGATGGAGACCTCGGACGCGTCGGTGGTGCGCCAGCTCAACTGCACCTGGTCGCCGGCAGAAACCAGCGTCGGGGTGGCGGTGATGGAGGCGGTAGGCTGTGCGGCCGGCGGCGGCGGCGGAGGTGCCGGCAGCGGCGGGGTCTTCTTCTTCCCGCAGCCTGTAACCAGGGCCAATGCGACACAAAGAACAACGGGCGCTAGTAAACGGATACGATGTCTCAAGACTCTGCTCCTTCAAACCAGAACTAAAGTGTTCTTCCGGCTCAGCCTCGTCTCGATCCTGCCGCCCGTCCTTGCCTGTCCGGCTCCCCTCTGGACGGGAGTTCCGCGGCATGGGCCCCGGTCTGGAGCCGGTTGGCGGTTGGGAGCGGTACTGCTCCGGAAAACGTTCTCGTCAAGGCCGGCCTCTCACCCCTCGGAGAGAGCCCGGTCGCTTCTCCCGGCTTTCCCGGTCGAGCTCGAGGGCAGACAGGGTCGCCAAGGTAACGTAACCATCATAGTGCAGTTTCGCGATTGAATCCATTCCCGGTTCAACCGCTTGCGCGAACTAAGCACGCTCTTGCCAGGCCGGGAAGGGTGTTTCCCGGTCCGGCAAGATGTCCGACGCGCCGGTTCCTACTTCCAGCTCCAGTTGGGCATGAAGTTGTTGCCGTTGTGCGTTAACTGGTGCTGCTCGGTGCCGTCGGCCAGCATGGACCATATCTGGGTGTGCCCCCCTATGGTGCGCTCGAAGACGATATGCCGTCCGTCGGGCGCCCAGGAGGGAAAGTCGTTCGAGCCGGCGTCGTGGGTCAATTGCAGCCAGCGCTTGCTGGCGATGTCCATGACGTAGATGTCCTGCCCGCCCGGAGCGCCGGGGCCGTACTTGCGGTTCCAACTGAAGGTGAGGAACTGGCCGTTGGGCGCCCAGGAGGGCGAGATGGCGTAACCGCCGTCGGTCATGCGCTGAATGTTGGCGCCGTCCTGGTCCATGATGTAGATCTGCGGCAGCCCGGTGCGGCCGCTGACCCAGGCGATCTGCGCGTTCGTGCGGGGGTTCCAGGTGGGCGCGACGTCGGGACCGCGGAAGCTGGTGAGGCGGCGGAGGTTGCCGCCGCTGGCGTCTGCGGCCCAGATCTCCGGGTCGCCAGTGCGGGAGCTGGAGAAGGCGATCTTGGCGCCGTCGCCCGACCATGCCGGGGACTGGTTGCTGCCGCCGGCGACTCCGGCCGGAAACGCGACCATGCGGCCCAGTTCGAGCGAGTAGACGCGGATGGTCCAGCCCTCCTTGCCCAGCGAGGCGAAGGCGAGGCGAGAGTTGTCGGGCGAAATGCGCGGCGAGAGCGAGATGGCGCCCAGATGGGTGATCTGGTGCTGGTTCTGGCCGTCGTAGTCCATGGACCAGATCTCCTTGGTGCCCGAGCGCGAGCTGACAAAGTAGATCCTGGTTTCGGCTATGCCGTAGATGCCGCCGCCGAGCCGGTAGATGATCTCGTCGGCAAAGCGGTGGGCCACGATGCGGGCCGAATCCTGGGTGGCGGCTTCGTTGTACTGCTTGGCCAGCACCTGCGGGCTTTGGGTGTTGCGGGTGTCGAAGAGCCAGCCGTAGACCGTCAGTCGGCCGTTCGCGGCCGAGAGCGCGCCGAAGGCGACCAGGGCGGCGCTCGATGGTGGCGCGGCCCACAGCGGCAGGTTGACCTCCTGCGGGGAGCCTGGCGTCGCCTGCGGCGCCATGCTCTTCGAGACCAGGTCGAAGATGCCGGCGTTGGCAAGGTCGGAGTAGAGCGTGGCGTCGAAGGTGGCCTTCAGCGCCGGCGTCTGTGGGTCGGCGCCAACCGGCTTGAAGTCGGAGGCCGCCAGGCGAATGCGTTCATTGCCCAGGTTGGTGCCGGTGTGTACCCAGTCCTGCGCCCGCAGGCAGGGTGCCGAGGCGAGGGCCAGAACAGCAACAGAAATGAACAGCAACCGAGAAAGAGGCTTCATCTGTCTTCTAATCCTTCCGTGGGAGTGCTTGCCGGGGAGGGCCCCGATGCGCCCGCACGCCGGCTGCGCGCAGATTCAGTACTCACAATAATAGGACACGGAGATTGAGC
>JBAVMZ010000284.1:0-3867 GCA_049690595.1 Occallatibacter sp.
CGAGAAAGAGGCTTCATCTGTCTTCTAATCCTTCCGTGGGAGTGCTTGCCGGGGAGGGCCCCGATGCGCCCGCACGCCGGCTGCGCGCAGATTCAGTACTCACAATAATAGGACACGGAGATTGAGCTTCCGTTGTAGCCGGAGGGCAGATTTCCGAAGGTATCGACACGCTGGACCGCGCGCAGGCAGGAACGGTCGAGGGTGGAGCTGCCGCTGGAGCGGTCCACCTGCGGATTCACCGGGCTGCCGTCCTTTTTGATGGTGAAGATCAGGTAAACGCGCGTCCCCTTGGGCGTGCGCGGATCGACCTCCTGGCGGTACCAGGTGGTCTGCATCTTGCGGTTCATCCCGTCGACGAACCACGGGAAGCGGGTGCCAAAATCGCCGCTGTTCACGCTGACCGGTCCGTTCGAGCCCGGTTGCGGCAGGGTCTGGCGGGGAATCGTGGAGCCGGCCTGCTCGCCGTACTGGGCCTTGTTGTCCTGTTTGGGCTGCGGCGGCTTGGGAGGGGCCTTGGGAGTGGTCGCGGCCTGCGGCTTTTTCTGCTTGCCCTGGATCGCGATGGCATCCGTGTCCACCTTCTCCTTCGCTTTGGGCTCGGGCTGGGCGGGTGCGCGGCTGGGCGTCTCGGTGGCCAGAACATTGTCCGTAGGCGGCTGGTCGGCAGGCAGAGGCAGGGCGCTGCTTACCAGGTTCACCTGGATGGCGCCGCCTACGCCGGGCGAGCCCCAGACGCTGTGATGGAAGAAGCCGCCGACGATGCCCCAGGCGACCACGGCTCCGGCCAGGGCGAGGTGGAGCGCGATAGCGCCCATGGCCGGGGCCACGATGGGCTCCGGCGCCAGTTCCTGCTCCAGATGCTCGGTGCTGTCCAGGATGCTGCTCATGGGGCTCTCGAAGGATCGATTCCTGCCGAAACCCGGTTCCCGCTCCCGCGGCAGGAGCGGGCGAACCGGCTCTCTAGTTTCCGCTGCCGGTGATTCCCTTGGTGTCCAGCGGCTGGGTCACGATGGAGATATTCGTGATTCCCGCCTGTTTGACGGCATCCATGACGCTGGCGAAAGCGCCAAAGGGAACCCGCTCGTCGGCGCGCAGATAAATCACCTGCCGCGCCGGGTCGCTGCCCTGGGAATGGAGCTTTTGCGGCAGGTCGCGCAACGCCACCGGCTGCTCGCCGAGAAAGACCTGCTGGTCGCGATCGATGGTCAACACAAGGCGCTGCTCGGTAATCTCCTTGACCGTGCGCGTCTTGGGCACCGCCACCTCGATGCCCGACTGCAGCACCGGCGCGGTAATCATGAAGATGACCAGCAGCACCAGCACAACGTCGACTAGCGGGGTGATGTTGATCTCCGCCAGCGAGGAGCGCGTTCGGCCGGTGCTACTTGTAAAGGCCACGATCCCCTCCAGCGGGCTGGTCGACGGGCGGCGCCGGGCGCGGAGCCGGCGCCACACGCACCTGAATCTCCTCGATGGAGTTCAGTAGCTCACGCGAAAAGTCGTCGATGGCCGCCGCGAAGACCCGGATACGCCCTGAGAACTGGTTGTAAGCGATGACCGCCGGCACGGCGACAAAGAGGCCGGCGGCGGTGGTGACCAGCGCTTCGCTGATGCCCGGCGCCACGGCCCGCAGGGTGGCTGCGCCGGCCGTGCCGAGGCCGTGGAAGGCGTCCACGATGCCCCAGACAGTTCCGAAAAGACCCACGAAGGGGCTGACGGCGGCGATCGTGGCCAGCCAGGTCATCCGTCGCTCCAGATTCGTGACGGCTTCGCTGGCGGCTGTCTGCGCCGCCCGCTCCAGCGGCGCCAGGTTGCGCGGAGGCCCAGCGCCGCCGGTTTGCCGCCGGTAAGCCTCATAGACATCTTCGAAGACCTGCGCCAGCGGGCTAGCCTTGTAATCGCTGGTCATCATGGCGATTTCCTGCAGCCGCGTGGCTTTGCGGAAGGCGCGGAGGAAGCGCCGGCTCTCCTTGGTTGCCTTGCGAAAGGTGAAGAACTTGCCCAGAACCACCGTCCAGCAATACAAGCTGGCCAGCAGCAGCAGCGCCAGAACCGCCATTGCCACCGGGCCGCTGTTGAGCACCATCTCCACGATCGGGCTATCGCCCGGGGCCGGTACTGCCTGGCCAGCGCCGCCGTCTGCCTGGATTAGGAAGAAAACTGCAGCAGTCAAAACGCCATGTACCTCAGTCTTCACGGTATCAGACTGGCAAGCCAGCTCCAAGTTATCCTTCTGGTCCCCCCGGCCGCTCGCGGTGTGGCAAAGGCTGCGCACGGCGGCCGGCCGTGCTATGCTGCGCTCGGATTCATGCTGCGATCCGTGCGATTGCGCCCGTCGCCATCGCCGTTCACTGAGGTTCGTTCATGCTCGTCGAGCTGCGCGCTGAAAACTACGCCGTTATCGATCATGCCATTGCCGTCTTTGGTTCCGGCCTGAACCTGCTGACCGGCGAGACCGGCGCCGGAAAGTCCATTCTCGTGGACGCGCTGGCGCTGCTGATGGGCGGCAAAGCCACGGCCGACGTGGTGCGTCACGGCGCGGAGAAGGCCGTCGTCAGTTGCGTCTTCGAGGCAACCTCGGGCGCCGAGACCATCCTCGAAGAGAACGGCATCGACGCTACGGGCTCCGAGATCATCCTCAGGCGCGAGGTTCTATCAGGCGGCAAGGGCCGCGTCTTTGTGAACAACCAGCCGGCCACCGTGGCCGTGCTGCGGCTGCTTGCGCCGGAGCTGGCGCTGGTGCATGCGCAGAGCGAGACGCTGGCCAGCTTCGACCAGGCGCAGCAGCGGCTGCTGCTGGATCGCTTCGCCGGCATCGCGGTCGAGCAAGTGGCCGAGGCCCACGCGCGCTGGCAGGCGGCGCGCCAGAAGCTGGACGAACTGCTCCAGGGCGAGCAGGACCGCCTCCGCATGGTCGACCTCTGGAGCTACCAGCGCAAGGAGATCGAGCAGGCCAGCCTGACCGCGGGCGAGGACGAGGCGCTCGAGACCGAGAAGCGCGTGCTGGCGAACGCCGAAAAACTCTACGCGGCGGCCATGGGCGCCTTCAGCCGTCTCTACGAGGCGGGCGACTCGGCCGAAGCCGCGCTCAGCGCCTCCCTGCGCCACGTGGAAGAGCTGGCCCGCTACGACAGCCGCTTCCACGAGGCCGTGCAGCAAATCGCCAGCGCGCGGGCCGGCGTGGGCGAGGTCAGCGCCACCCTCCGCGACTACGCCGAGGGGATCGACGCCAGCCCCGAGCGGCTCGCCGAGATCGAGGACCGCCTGGCCCTCGTCGACCGGCTCAAGCGCAAGTACGGCTCGAGCGTCGCCGAGGTCATCGCCTTCGGCGAAGAGGTGGCGCGCAAGCTGGCCGAGGTGGAGGACCGCGACGAGATCCTCAAGACGCTGCGCAAGGAAGTGGAGGAGGCGGCCAAAGCCTACCGCGCCGCCGCCTCCGCGCTGACCGCCGAGCGCCAGGCCGCAGCCCGCAAGCTGGCCTCGCTGGCCGAAAAGCAGATCAACTCGCTGGCCATGAAGGTGCGCTTCGAGGTGGCCGTCACTCCTGCCGAAGCCGCCTCCGCCTGGACCGCGAACGGATGGGACGAGGTCGAGTACCGCATCGCCACCAACCCCGGCGAGCCCCTCAAGCCGCTCGACGAGATCGCCTCCGGCGGCGAGATGTCGCGCGTGATGCTGGCGCTGAAGGTGGCCGTCGAGGAAGGCTCGCTGAAGCCGAAGACGAAGAACCCGACTCCGCGCACCCTGGTCTTCGACGAGATCGACATCGGCATCGGCGGCCGCGCCGCGGAGGCCGTCGGCCAGAAGCTCAAATCCCTAAGCCGCGGCCAGCAGGTCTTTTGCGTGACTCACCTGCCGCAAATCGCC
>JBAVMZ010000285.1:0-2107 GCA_049690595.1 Occallatibacter sp.
ACGAACGAAAGGCAAAAGCAAATGCAAAAGCAAATGCAAAAGCAAAAGACGCCACTAAGGAAAAAGCAAATGCAAAAACAACGACAAAAACCTTGACAATACCAGCCGTCTCATAGAAGCCCCTGCGGGACGGTTTTTCGGGAAAAGGGGAGCTTAATCAGAGGTTCCTCAGGAACCCCGCTCCGCCAGGAAACGCTCCATGAACTTGGTGTCGAACTCCCCGGCGCGGAACCCCGCGTCGGCGAAGATCGCCTGATGCAGCGAGATCGAGGTGTCAATCCCCTGCACCACGAACTGGCTCAGCGCCCGCTCCATCTTCGCAATCGCCTCGGCTCTGTCCGCGCCGTGCACAATCAGCTTGGCAATCAGCGAATCGTAGTACGGCGGCACCACGCCCTCGGCGTACTGCGCCGTGTCCACGCGCACGCCGTTGCCGCCGGGTACGTTGAAGACCGTAATCTTGCCCGCCGACGGCGTGAACTTCACCGGGTGCTCGGCGTTGATGCGGCACTCGATGGCGTGGCCGCGCAGCTCCAGCTTCTGCGGCAGAATCCGCTCCAGCCGCTCGCCCGAGGCAATCAGCAGTTGCGCCTTCACCAGGTCGATGCCCGTAATCGCCTCGGTGATCGGGTGCTCCACCTGGATGCGCGTGTTCATCTCGATGAAGTTCAGCTGGCCCTGCTCGTCCAGCAGGAACTCGACGGTGCCCGCGTTCTGGTAGCCGATCTCGGTCAGGCAGCGCCGCAGCGTCACGTCGATTTCGGCGCGCATTTTGGGCGTCACCTGCAGGCTCGGCGCCTCTTCGATGAGCTTCTGGTGCCGCCGCTGGATCGAGCACTCGCGCTCGAAGAGCGTGGCCACGTTGCCGTGCTCGTCGGCCAGCACCTGGAACTCGATGTGCCGCGGCTCCTCGATGAACTTCTCCATGTAGAGCTCACCGTTGCCGAAGGCGTTGGCCGCCTCGGTGGAGGCGGCGTGGAAGAGGTTTGGCAGCTCCTCGGCCGAGCGCACGATGCGCATCCCGCGCCCGCCGCCGCCGGCCTTGGCCTTCAAAATGACCGGGTAACCCACCTCCGAGGCCCACTGCTGCGCCTCGGCCGCCGTGGGAATGATCCCGTCCGAGCCCGGCAGGATCGGCACGCCGGCCTTCTTCATCGCCTGGCGCGCCTTCTCCTTCTCGCCCATCAGCCGCGTCACCTCCGGCGGCGGCCCAATGAACTTGATATTCGATGCGCGGCAGACCTCGGCGAAGTTGGCGTTCTCGCTCAGCAGCCCGTAGCCGGGATGAATCGCATCCACGTTGGCGATCTCGGCCGCCGAAATCACCGCCGGCACGTTCAGATAGCTCTCCGCCAGCCGCGGCGGACCAATGCAGATGGCCTCGTCGGCAAAGCGGACATGCAGCGCGTTGCGGTCGGCCTCGCTATAAACAGCAACCGTGCGGACGCCCAGCTCGCGGCAGGCGTTCAGCACCCGCAGTGCGATTTCGCCGCGATTGGCAATCAATACCTTGCGAAACATTCTCGTCCTTCTTGAGCGGAGTTAGCGCGGTTAGCGGAGTTAGCGCGGTTGGCGGAGTTAGCGCGGTTGGCGGAGTTAGCCTTACCGGTTCCTGCCAGGCAGGGCGTCTTTGCCAGTCCGCCGCGGAATTGAAAAGGAGCGGCAAGCAATCCTGCCCAGCCACGCTAACTCCGCTAGCCCCGCTGCTGTTCGCTAGCCCCGCTAACACCGCAAACCCCGCTGCTTCTCGCTAACTCCGCTGCTTCTCGCTAACTCCGCTAACTCCGCTGCTTTTCGCTAGCCCCGTTCAGTTGGCCCGGATGGTAAACAGCGGCTGCCCATACTCGATCGGCTGCCCGTTGGAAACCAGGCACTTCACAAACTCGCCGGCGACGTCGGCCTCGATCTCGTTCATCAGCTTCATCGCCTCGACGATGCCGATCACCTGGCCCTTCTCCACGCGGTCGCCCGGCGCCACAAACGGCGAGGCGCCCGGCGAGGGCGAGCCGTAGAAGGTGCCCACGATCGGCGACTTCACCACGTGCAGACCGGCGTCGGGGTCGGCTGGCGGAGCTGCCGGAGCCGGTGCTACCGCGCCCAATCCAGC
>JBAVMZ010000286.1:0-3353 GCA_049690595.1 Occallatibacter sp.
GCGGAGAGATCCTTGAGTCCGTCGACGAAGCCAGGTTTGGCCAGGTCGGCGGCCAGGTCGCGTCCCCACAGGTTGCCGTAGCGGAAGCCGAGAAAGAGCGGGTTGGCGCGGAGCCGCTCGAGCTCGCCGCGGTACTCCGGGGCGCCGGGAACCAGGTTGCCCACCACGCCGACGATGAGCGAATTCCGCGCCGCCAGGTCTAGCAGCCACTGGTTGTCCGCGGCCAGCGGGCTGGCCTCCACGGCGACGGCTCCCACAATCCCGAAGGGCGCGGCCAGGGCGAGGTAGCGGCTGGGCAGCGCCGGCTTGTAGAGGACGGAATCGTCCTTCTCCGGCCAGGGGACGCCGCCCGGACGGCCGGGGTCGAAGAGGTGGATATGGGCGTCGATGACGGGGATGGGGGCTCTCTCGCCGAGCGCTGGAAGGATGCGGCCGAGCGCCGCGGCGCCTGCGCCGAGGGTGGCAAATCTCAAGAGATCGCGGCGCCGCATCGTCACCTCCCGGTCGATTCGGAGTCCAATGAATATCAATACATAAACAATTGCAAACTGTACCACGCCGGTGTTATACCTTCCACGCGGTTTTTTTCGCGCCCGGCGGCGTGCTCCGCCCGCGGCGCAACTCTCAAGATGCAAACCAACAAAGGAGCATCCGGCATGAAACCCAGCACACGCCTATCCCGCCTTGGGTTTACCCTGGGATTCCTGGCAGGCCTGCTTTGCCTGGCCGCAGTCGCCACTCTCCACGGCCAGCAGACGCCCGCGCTCTCTGTCCAATGGGACAAGACCGTGGTGGTGTCCAAATCCACGCCGACGCTGCAGGTGGTGGTGAATCCGCCGCTGCGCCCCGGCGAGCCGCTCGGCGCGGCCTCGTACAAGGCGCTGAAGGAGCTCGGCGCCGATTATGTGCGCTATGTGCCGTGGCTGCCCTATCCCAAATTGGCAGTGGCCGAACTCGAGCCGCCCACGCCCGCGAAAACCAGCTGGGACTTCTCGCTCATCGACCCGATGACGAAGGATTTTCTGGCCGCCACCGCGGGCCATCCGACGATTGTCAACTTCTCCACCATGCCGGCGTGGCTCTTCAAGACCGAGAAGCCCGTCGCCTACCCCGCCGACCCCAACAAGGTGGTCTGGGATTACACGCAGGGCGCCGAGTTGCGCGACCCCACGGGCAAGGAGCTGGGCGACTACTATGGCCGGCTGGTGAGCTGGTACGTCAACGGCGGCTTCACCGACGAGAACGGCGCGCGCCACGAGTCGGGCTATCACTATAAGCTGGCGGTCTGGGAGGTGCTGAACGAGCCCGAGTTCGAGCACTCGACCACGCCGGAGCAGTACACCGCGCGCTACGACTCGATCGTCGCCGGCATCCACGCGGCCAGCCCGGAGACAAAGTTCATGGGAATGGCGCTGGCCACGCCCAGCATGGTGCCCAAGTACTTCGAGTACTTTCTCGACGCGAAGAACCACAAGCCCGGGACGCCGATCGACTACATCTCCTACCACTTCTATGCCTCGCCGGCGCCCGGCCAGACCATCGACAGTTGGCAGTACACCTTCTTCGACCAGGCAGCCGGCTTCCTGAACTCGGTGCGCTACATCGAGGCCATCCGCAAGCGGCTGGCGCCCGCGGTGAAGACCGATACCGACGAGCTGGGCGTGATTCTGCCCACCGACAACCAGCCGCACGACGACATCGCGCCGCCGGACCTCTACTGGAATCTGGCCGGGGCGCTCTACGCCCACCTCTACATCGAGCTATCGAGGCTGGAGATCGACATCGTCGGAGAATCGCAACTGGTAGGCTATCCCACGCAGTTCCCCAGCGTGAGCATGATGGACTGGCGCACCAACCAGCCCAACGCGCGCTTCTGGGTGCTCAAGCTGCTCAAGGACTCCTTCCATCCCGGCGATCTGCTGGTGGAGACCAAGGTCGACGGCGACCTGGGCAACGACCTCTCCGCGCAGGGCTACGCGACGCCCGCGGGTCACAAGCTGCTTCTCGTCAACCGTCGCAACCGCGCCATCGATGTACCCCTTGCCGGTGCGGAAAAGACAACCGCGCTGACGGTCGACCTGGCCACAGGGGACGGGCCGGCGCGCAGCGTCAAACCCGCGGAGGGCAAGATCAGGCTGGAGCCCTTCGCAGTCACGGTGGTGAGCTGGTGAGCACAGAATCGAGCAATCCTTCCGCGGCGGCCGGTACTCGGCCGCTCAAGCGTTACGCATTCCTGCTGCGGCTTCGGCCGGGCGCCGAGGCGGCCTACGAGGAGGCGCACCGCGCCGTCTGGCCCGAGATGCTGGAGATGCTGAAGAGCGGCGGCATTTACGAATACTCGATTTACCGCCGCGATCTGATGCTGATCCTGGCGCTGCGCTGCGAGGACTTCGAAGAGACCTGGAGCCAGTTCGACGACCACCCGGTGAACCTGCGCTGGCAGCAGGCCATGGCGCCCTTGTTTGCGCCGAACGAGGGGTTGCGCCCCGGCGAGCGCTTCCCCATGCTGGAAGAGGTCTTTTACCTGCCGTAAGCGTGGCATCTTTTCATCGGAGGAGCGGCGATGAGCGCTGTAGACACACTGCGCGCGGGACTGTGCGGAATTGGCCTGGATGCCTACTGGCCGCAGTTCGCGGGCTTGAAAGACCGGCTCGAGGGCTACGTGGCGCGGGTGGCCGCGCGTCTGGCGCGTCCAGGCGTGGAGGTGGTCAACCTGGGCCTGGTGGACTCGCCCGAGCGGTCGCAACAGGCCGGCCGCCAGTGCCGCCGCGAAGACATCGACGTGCTGTTTCTGTACGTGACCACCTACGCGCTTTCGAACACCGTTCTGCCGCTGGTGCAGCGCGCGGGCGTGCCCGTGGTGGTGCTCAACCTGCAACCGGAAGCGGCGATCGACTACGCCGCGTTCAACCGCCTGGGCGACCGTACGGCGATGACCGGGGACTGGCTGGCCTTCTGCTCGGCCTGCCCGGTGCCGGAGATTGCGAACGTGCTGATGCGCGCGCGCATTCCCTTCCACCAGGTGACCGGCGTGCTCGGCGACGAGGCCACGTGGGGGGAGATCGAGGCGTGGCTGGCGGCGGCCCGCGTGCGCGCCGCGCTGGCCTCGGCGCGGCTGGGGCTCATGGGGCACTACTACAGCGGCATGTTGGACATTATGACCGACGTGACGCTGGTCTCGATCGCCTTCGGCACGCACGTCGAGCTGCTCGAAGTGGACGAGCTGAGCGAGCTGGCCGCGGCTGCCGGCGAGCCAGCCATCGCCGCCCGCCTCGCCGAGTTCGCAAGCGCCTTCGACGTGCAGCCCGACTGCCCGGCCGAAGAGCTGCGCCGCGCGGCGCGGACCTCGGTGG
>JBAVMZ010000287.1:0-6235 GCA_049690595.1 Occallatibacter sp.
GCCCAGCACCAGCGGCGCCAGTGCCGGCCGCGGCTCCACCACCCGCAGCCCGAACTGCCGCGCCAGATCGTAGCCCAGCCCGGTCGCCCCCAGCTTCGGAATCGAGAGCCCGCCCGTGGCCACCACCAGCGCGTCGGCCCGGTATTCGCCAGCGGAACAGAAAACGCAAAGCCCACCGGAGGTGGCCCGCTCGACCCGGATGCCGCGCGCATTCAGGACCACTTCCACGCCACCGCGCTCGCACTCGGCCAGCAGCATCTCCAGGATGGCCCGCGAGGAGCGGTCGCAGAAGAGTTGCCCCAAGGTCTTCTCGTGCCAGGCGATCCCGTACCGCTCGACCAGTTCGAGAAAATGCCGCGGCCCGTAGCCGGCGAGCGCCGACTTGGCAAAGTGCGGATTCTCAGAGAGGAAGTTGCCGGGCCCGCAGTGCAGGTTGGTGAAATTGCACCGCCCGCCGCCGGAGATGAGGACCTTGCGCCCCGGCTGGCTATTGTGTTCGAGGACCGCCACCCGCCGCCCGCGCAGCCCGGCAGTTGCGGCGCACATCAGCCCCGCCGCCCCCGCGCCCAGAACAATCACATCGAATTGGCGCGCGGCGAGCATGAGGTTGTGTTCAGAATATCCGCACGGATGCGGCCGAGAAGTCGGTGCGGCGACCAATCTAGAGCATTTTGGGGATTCACGTGGACTCTCTGAGAGGCGTGCAAGGTGGCCTTTTCTTGGGAAAAGGCCACTTGAGCGCGTGCTTTCGGAATTGAGCAATTCCCAAAATGCCATAGCCCAGATCGGACCTCTCGCCGGTATGACCCCGGAGCGGTGCCGGAACGCACTCGTGTGTCGGCCTGCAGATCAGACTCACAACAAAGTCAATCGAACTATCCGAATTGAGAGGATCCGTACTCGCTCTGAGTACAAGCCCAGCCCCGCCACCCTGCCCCAGCGCCATTCCCTAGTCCCTGATCCCTAATCCCTACCGTCACCCCTCGTCCCGGAACATCGGGTGCGGAATCAGCCGCCGGTAGTCCTCCTGGTGCGCCCCATCCAGGCAGGCTTCGATGATTCGCCGTCCCAGCGGGTCCAGCTCCGGCACCAGGAACTGCTTCAACTCCTGGGCAAAGAACGCGCGCCACTGCTGTGCACCCTCCTGGTAGACCTCCATGCCCCCCTGAATCTGTTCCTCGACGGCAAGGAAGACCCGCGGAATCATCGATCCCTCGATGCGCAGTTGCTTGGGAATGTAGCCGAGCAGCGGGCAGATCGCCTCGCTCACCTGCTCGCGGGCAAAGCGCGCGCTGCCCCGGCGGGCCAGGTACTCGCGGGCAATCCACTCCGCCATGAAGCCCACCTTCCATGCGCCGATGTGCTGGTTGGGAATCAGCACATACCGCGTATCCGGCGTGTCGACGATCTGGCGCAGCAGCAGGTTGGCCTGGTCCACGCGGCGGCCGGTGGCAAAGGCCCAGTACGAGCCCACGCCCTCCGACTGCATCTCGCGCGTCTTCTGCGCCTGAATGCTCGGATTGGCGTGGCCGCGCGGGGCCACCAGACGCCATAGCCACGCCAGCGCCGGCGAGAGCACGTGCAGCATTGCCAGGATGCCGTAAAGCTGCGAGTCCTTGTGCGTGGGCGGGCAACGCACGCCAAAGCTGCGCACGTCCACCCGCTGCGGCCCGCCCAGAATATCGTCCAGCATCCGCCGCGGCAGAATCACCCGCGGATTCGGACAGGCTTTGCCCGGCGCGTCCTCGGCGTGCTCCCAGGTCAGGCAGGTCCCGCCTGGAACGATGTAGTGATTCAGAAAGACCAGCGGCTCCGGCGGGTCGATGCACAACCGTTCGAGCTTTGGCGCGGTTCCGTAGGCGTGGATGTGGTCCACGCGCACAAACCAGCCGTTCTCCGCGTCCGCAATCGTCAGCCTGCCGCCCTTCTGATAGCTCGGGTGGGCGCAGGCCATGTCGTCGGCAATCGGCAGCAGGTGGCAGGCCTCGGGCAGATTCAGCGTCCGCTCTTCCCGCGTCACCAGGTTGCGGCCCAGCAGCAGGCGGCCATCGTCCATGCGGTGGATGTGCTCGGTCATCTCGCTCTTGCCGCCGCCGCTGGCGCCCTCGTGCATCAGGATCAGCTGGTTTTCGTACGGCGTCACCACGGCCACTGCGGCGCAGTGGTTGGTCGTCCAGCCCTCCCGCTCGCCCTTGTCGAGCAGCATGGAGTAAACGCCTTTCTTGGCGCTCGGACCGGGGTAGAGGTTATAGGCGTAGATCTCCTGGTGCGTCTCCTGACGGTCGTGGACCACCACCTGCCGGCCGCTGAAGTGCGTATGCCGGAAGGGCGGCGCCACAAAGAGCACGCCGCCCGTAATCTTGAAGTCCGCAGGCACCTGGCTGCGCGGAATCATCCCTTGCAGGTCGGCCAGCGCCGCGGCAAAGAACGCCGCCTGTCGCGAGACGATCAGCAGCGAGCCGTACCTGAGCGCGTCCGTCCCCGCATAGAACGGCATCGCCACCAGCTCCTGCGTCTTCAGCCACTCCAGCGTATCCCGCCGCGTCTTCTCGAAGCTCTCGCCGAAGCGCTGCTCGTAGGTCGGCTTGTCCGTCGGCAGGCTGTCGCCCAGCACCATCGCGTCCGGGTCGCGCCGCCGCATCGCCGGGTCAGGGAAGTTGATGGCCAGTCCGTTGCGCGCCTTGGTGATCACCGCCTCGGTCACGCGTCCGACCCCCGGCGTCTGGAAGACCGCCTCGTACTGCCCGTGGTCGTCGCGATTGCCCAGCGTCCAGTCCGTCTCGCCCGTCGACCGGCCCAGGGCCCAGTCCAGCAACTGCAGCCGCGTCTCCGGCGTCTGCACCAGCGTTGCGGCTCCCAGCACCTCGCGCACATGCTCCGGCAGGTCGAGCTCGCTCCAGCTCGACTGAAAGTCGATGAACGGTTCCATTCCCATGGCGGTTGCCATCGCGTGTCTCCTTGAGAGAGATAGCCTGTCTTCCCGGACCGGCGCCGCCGCGCGGAACTCCATCCAGGGACGGCCATTCTCTCTGCTTTGCGTGTGAGCGCTCCCGGCCAGGCCAAAGAGACCTCAAGGTTTTTATCTCATCCCAGGGGTCACTTGGCAGTGCGCTGTGTCACAGTTTGGGAAACCGCTCCCTGACCAGCCGCAGCGCTTCTTCCGCCGTGCCGATCGCGCCTTCCAGTTGCGCGTCTTCCACCGCCCGCAGCATCTCCCTGAAGCCCGCGCCCGGCCGGTACCCCGCCGCAATCAGCTCCCGGCCCGTAATCAGCGGCTTGGGCCGGACCGCCTCCTCCGGCATTGCCTGCCAGCGCTCCCGCACAAACTCCCAGTGCTTCAGGAACCCGCTTCCCGCCACGCAATCCATCCGGTGCAGCGCCAGGTGCTCCTCGAAGCGCTCCAGCCGGAAGAACCGCTTCAGCGTCGAGTCCCGCATCCGCTCGGCGTCCATGAACCGCATATGGTTGCCGATCAGCTCCAGAATCTGCCGCGTCTCCTCGTTCGAGAACCGGAACCGCCGGCAGATCTCAGCGCCCATGGCCACGCCGATCTCCGCGTGCCCGTCGAAGCGGATGCGGTCCGGCGCCCGCCGGAAGGTCGGCGGCTTGCCCACGTCGTGCAGCAGCGCGCCCCAGGCCAGCGTCGCCGGACAGCCCTCCTCCAGTTGATCCAGCAGCCGCAGCGTGTGTTCCCACACGTCGCCCTCCGGATGAAACTGCGGCGGCTGCTCCACGCCCTTCATCCGCGCAATCTCCGGCAGCGCCTCGGCAAGCAGCCCGGTCTCGTCCAGCAGCTCGAAGGCCCGGCGCGCCCGCCCCTCGGTCAGCATCTTGGTCAGCTCGTCGCGAACGCGCTCCCGGCTCACCAGTTGGGTCTTGCGGGCGAGCGAGCGCATGGCGCGTTGCGTGGCCGGGTCCAGGGCAAAGCCGAAGCGGGCGGCAAAGCGCACGCCGCGCAGCATCCGCAGATGGTCCTCCTCGAAGCGCGCCTCCGGCCGGCCGATGGCCCGCACCACTCCGGCCTCGATGTCGGCCAGTCCGCCCACATGGTCGATGACCGCGTCGCGCAGAAGACTGACGCACGGGTTGAAGCCCGGGACTCTCCTGGCGGCGTTTTGCGGTACGACTGAAGTCGTGCCCTGACTCTCTTCGTGCCATGTATCGGGTCTTTCCGCAGCCTGTTCAGCCCGTTCCTCAGAACCTGCCGGCGAAGCGAGCTTAAGCTCCTGCGGAATCAACCGCTCCGGATCCAGAAGCAGGCCGTTGATAGTGAAGTCGCGCCGGCGCACATCCTCCTCGGCGCTTAGCGTGTAGAGCACCGCATCCGGCCTCCGGCCGTCCGAGTAGACCCCATCCGAGCGGAAGGTCGCTACTTCGGTCAGCACAAACTCGGGCTTTTCCCGCTGCTCTCCGGGCGCGTCAGCGGGGTTAGCCGCACCGCGGGCGCCCGCATCCGCGGCGACGGCGGCGACAGCCGAATCGTTCTCGCCGGCCACCAGGACCACCCCGAAATGCGCCCCAACGGCAAAGGTGCGCGGGAACATTGCGAGGACCACGCCGGGAGTCGCGCTGGTCGCCACGTCGTAGTCCTTGGGCTCGCGCCCGAGCAGGAGATCGCGCACGCATCCGCCGGCCAGGTAGGCCTCATACCCCACGGTGCGCAGGGCCACGATCACCTGCAATGCCGCTTCGAAGCCTGGCGTCCCCCGCTGCATGGTTCCTCCTATTTCATTCTCGCTCAAACCGGGCGCGGACTCGGAGATCGACCGCCCATTCCCCGGCGGCGGATTCAGGCAAGCGGCGGGTGCGGGATTGGGCTCGGAAAGGTGACAAGACAACGCAGTTTTTTTGGCATAGACCGGGCAACGTGTGGAGTCATGCCTTCATTGTGTGCCGGGCGAGGGGAATCTCTGGCAAGGCGGATGTTCGGAGGCTGAACCGCTGGTGCTCCGACGCCGTCCGCCGTAGCGGGGTGGGCTGCCCATGAACAAAGCCAGAATTGGGTCTGTGCGAGTGAAGGAGGCGCGGGCCTGGAGGCCCGCACCACAGCCGGTCTGGAGACCGGTGCTACTCGCTGCGGCCCGCGCAGCGTTCATTCCAACCGTAACGCGACGTGGCGGGTCGGGCTGCTCAGTATGCCGGTTTCTCCCAGTGGCCGGAGGCGGCGGAGCGGAAAACGGCTTCGATGACGGCCATGTTGCGAATTCCCTCTTCGAGTGGCACCGGAACCTCGCGGCCTTCGAGGACGGCAAGCGAGAAGGCGTCGCCCTGGAGCGTGTACTGGTCGCAGACGGGGAACTCCTCGGTGGCGATGGCGCTGCCGGTGAGGTCGCCGGTGGAGTCGAGGAAGAGGCGCGTGGGCCGCTGGTTGGGCGCGTTGAAGGGAATCTCGATCTCGATGCGGCCTTCAGTGCCGAGGAAGTGGACGCGCTGGTAGGGAATCATCTGCGTCGAGCAGGTGAAGATGGCCTGCGGCCCGCCGAAGTCGAGGATGGCCGAGCTCAGCCGGTCGGTCAGGAAGGCCGGGTCGCGTTCGATGAGACCGACGACGCGCTCGGGCTGACGGCCGAAGCCGGTGCGGGCGGCCTGAATAAGGTAGCAGCCGATGTCCAGCAGCGCTCCGCCGCCGGAGTCGGCCTGGTTGCGGATGTTGGCCGGGTCGACGTTGTAGTAGCTGAAGAGGCCGGCGACGGCGACCAGGCGGCCGATGCGGCCCTGGGCGATGAGCTGCTGGGCGCGCAGCCACTGCGGATGCGAGCGGATCATGAAGGCCTCGCCGATGCGGACGCCGGTGCGGGCGCGCACTTCGAGCAGGGTCTCGGCCTCGGCCACGGTGAGCGAGAGCGGCTTCTCGCAGAGGACGTGCTTGCCAGCCTCGGCTGCCCGGATGGTCCAGGGGACGTGGAGCTGGTTGGGCAGGGGGTTATAGACGGCGTCGACTGCCGGGTCGGCGAGCAGCTCCTCGTAGGAGCCGTAAGCGGCGGGAATGCCCAGCTCGCCGGCGACCTGGCGGGCGCGGGGGAGCGAGCGCGAGGCGATGGCCTGGATGGTGGCGTAACGGCAGTGGCGCATGGCGGGCAGCACCTGGCGCACGCCGATAGCGGCGGTGCCCAGAACTCCCCAGCGAAGCCTGGTCTCGGTCATGGGAGAAATCATACGCCGGCCGCTGGGGGCCGCAGCGCGGGCCAGGAGGCCCGCGCCACAGCCGGTCTGGAGACCGGCGCTACAAGAAACC
>JBAVMZ010000288.1:0-3552 GCA_049690595.1 Occallatibacter sp.
CCCCCCGCCTGGCCACCGACCCCGGCGAGGACCCCCACCTGGGCTGGGAGCGATGGGTCAAAAGCTGGTGCCTCGACTTCGTCTCCACCTACGAGATCTACTGGAACGTCCCCGAAGGCCCACTCGACCTCTCCAAACTCCCCGCCCGCGCCTTCGACTCCCCGGCCCAGTACGCCGAGACCGCCGCCCTCGCCGACGACTACAACAACGGCGGCCAGTTGCTCACCCCTGAGATCGACCAACGCTTCGCCCGCCTGGCCGATGAGCGCCTCGCCACCCACCCCTGGCGCACGCGCCTCTGGCTCCCGCTCGGCCGCATGGCCGATATGTGGCTCCGCCCGCGCGTCGAAAACCTGCCCATCGACCTCGACTGGTGGGTCGCCAGCCACCATTACGACGAGACCCGCTTCGCCTGGTTTTATGTCGCGCTGAACGCCTTTTATCTGCTGCTCGGCCTCTGCGGCCTGCTGCTGCGCCCGCGCCTGGCCGCCGCCATCGTCGCCTACTTTGTCCTGCGCAGCGCCCTGCTCTGCACCGTCGAAGCCCCCGAGGCGCGCTACACCCTCGAGTGCTTCCCCATGCTCTTCGCCCTTGGCGGCGTAACCCTCGCCGCCGCTTGGTCCCGCGCCCGCCGCGCCTGACCGCCGGCGGAGGCCACCCGCCCTCGCCGTCGGCCACCTCGCCGTCGTAGGCCACTCACCCCGCGCCGTAGGCGCAGTGTTGGTCAGCCTCGCGCTTCAGGGTGGGGTCGGCGTAACCAATAAGTCCCGTAGGAACGGTGCCTCGTCTCGCGCGTTTGCGAAAGAGAACCCCAAAACGGGCAACTCCCCCGAGCATCCAACACCGGCCGTCTCCGCGGCGGAGCCGGGGGTTTCCTCTGGCGCAATGAAAAGCGGGAGAGAGCCCCTGCTCCCTCCCGCTGCTCCAAACGACCGCCGGACGCAGTTTAGTCGTTGTAGTTCAGGCTCTCCAGTCCAAGGAAGACCGCGCCCTGCCCCAGCTCTTCCTCGATCCGGAGAAGCTGGTTGTACTTGGCGATGCGGTCCGTGCGGCTCACCGAGCCGGTCTTGATCTGGCCCACGCCGGTGGCCACGGCCAGGTCGGCGATGAAGGTGTCTTCCGACTCGCCCGAGCGGTGGCTCATCACGGCCGTGTAGCCATAGCGGCGGCCCAGCTCGATGGCCTCCAGCGTCTCGGTCAGCGT
The DNA here is from genome assembly GCA_049690595.1 of Occallatibacter sp. Taxonomy (GTDB): domain Bacteria; phylum Acidobacteriota; class Terriglobia; order Terriglobales; family Acidobacteriaceae; genus Telmatobacter. The sequence goes on from JBAVMZ010000288.1 coordinate 1,205, forward strand.
GCCGATCTGGTTGACCTTGATGAGGATGGAGTTGCCCACGCCCTCTTCGATGCCGCGCTGCAACCGCTTGATGTTGGTCACGAAGATATCGTCGCCGACGAGTTGGATCTTGGCGCCCAGCTTGTCGGTGAGGATCTTCCAGCCAGCCCAGTCGTCCTCGGCTAGGCCGTCCTCCAGCGAGACGATGGGGTACTGGCGGACCCAGTTATCCCAGAAGTGCACCATCTCTTCGCTCGTCAGCTCGCGCTTGTCGCTCTTCTTGAAGACGTACTTCGACTTTTCCTTGTCGTAGAACTCGCTCGCCGCCGGGTCGAGGGCAATCGCGATCTGCTCGCCGGGCTTGTAGCCGGCAGCCTCGATGGCTTCGAGGATCAGCTCGATGGCTTCCGAGTTCGACTTCAGCGATGGCGCGAAGCCGCCCTCGTCGCCCACCGCCGTCGAGTACCCCTTCTTTTTCAGCACGCCCTTCAGCGTGTGAAAAGTCTCGGCCGACCAGCGCAGCGCTTCCGAGAAGCGCTCGGCGCCGACGGGCATGATCATGAACTCCTGGAAGTCCACGTTCGAGTCGGCGTGCGCGCCGCCGTTGAGCACATTCAGCATGGGGGTGGGCAGAATGCTGGCGTTCACACCGCCCAGATAGCGGTAGAGCGGCACTTCCAGCGTCTGGGCCACGGCGCGCGCCGAGGCCAGCGAGACGGCCAGAATCGCGTTGGCGCCCAGCTTGCCCTTGTTCGGCGTGCCGTCCAGGGAGATCATCGTCTGGTCGATCAGCCGCTGGTTGGACGCGTCCATGCCTTCCAGCTCCGGCGCGATCACCGTCTCCACGTTGGCCACCGCCTGCAGCACTCCCTTGCCCAGGTAATGGCTCTTGTCGCCGTCGCGCAGTTCCACGGCCTCGTGCTCGCCGGTGGAGGCGCCCGAGGGCACAATGGCGCGGCCAAGCGCGCCGCTTTCCAGGATCACGTCCGCTTCCACGGTCGGGTTGCCGCGCGAGTCCAATACCTCGCGGGCGCGAATGGCAACAATCTCGGTCATATCATTCCTCGCAATTCGATGCTGCAGCCGGTCGTTCAGTCGGGGACGGCGGTCTACGGCCAGGGCTTCACCGGCGGCGCTTTGAATCGTGTTCAGAAGCCCAGACACTTGTGTTTCTCCTATCCGTCCCATTTGCCAAAGGGGTGGGGCACCGCAAGGATTCTAGCAAACTCCCGCCCCCGCGCCCGTGTAATGGCGGTCACAGCCTTGCCCGCTCCCGCGCGGGTGACCATGTTGATTCTTGCCGTCGCTGGCACATCCGCGCCGGGCGCCCGGCCATTCCCCCTGCCTTCGCGCTAGTCTAACCTCGGGAGAGGTGCCGGTAAGGCCGCGCGGGCCTCCCGGTGCCCCATTTGCGAGACGGGGCACAACTCCCCGCACGGAACCGGGTTCATTCCCGTGCCGGTGTCTGTGTTGTAAGCCGTCTTGAGACAGAGGATATCTCGATGAGAAGGTCAATCGTACTGTGCGCCGCACTGCTGGCTGCGACGGCCCTCCTGGGCGCTCAGGAGCCGGGCTCGACCAACCCCTACGAGGGCACCTCGAATCCGCCGTCCGACGACAACATCGTGACCACGCCCACCCCGCATCCCAAGCCGCGCCCCGGCCGCTACCCCGGCCAGCAGCAACAGCCTCTGCAGCAGACCCAGGCCACGCAGCAGCCCGTCCAACCCCAATATCAACCGCTTCCGCAGGGCCAGCCCCAGAGTCAGCCGCGGGACCAGTCGCAGGCCGAGGAGTCCGACCAGCCTGGGGGCGCGCCCACCTCTGTCGACCCGTCGGTGAACTTTCCCGACCCCGATGCCGGAATTGTGCAGCCACGCCGGCGGGCAGGACCCGCCGACTCGAACTATCCCCGCGCCGATTTCGCTGACCCGGACGGCGACATCGTCCATCCCCATCCGCTGCGCCCGGGCGAACTCGGCGAAGGCACCACCATTCGCGTCCGGCTGCTGAACCGCCTCTCCAGCGGCTCGGCCCAGCGCGGCGAGTCCTTCCGCTGCCGCGTGGCTACCGATGTTGTTCGCGACGGTCAGGTGATCATCCCCGCCGGCTCCGAGATTGACGGCCACGTGGTCATGACTTCCCGCGGGCAGTTCGCCGGCCACGGCGAGATGCGCCTGCGCCCCGAAGTCATCGTCATGAACGACGGCCTCCGCTATCGCTTCTCCGCGCAGGTCACCGGCACGCCCGGTTCCCACGACCGCGTCGGCCGCGAAGGGGTCATCAGCCCCGGCTCCCGCACCAAGCGCGACGCCATTGAGATCGGCGGAGGCGTGGGCGCGGGCGCCGCAACTGGCGCCCTGCTGGGC
>JBAVMZ010000289.1:0-2073 GCA_049690595.1 Occallatibacter sp.
CGCTCACGCAGCGGGCGCCTCGCCTGCCAACCACCGCAGTTGCCCCAGGTGGTTCAGGTCGTGGCCGGCCATGGTTTCCACGATCGTTCCGAAGGTCATGGTTCCCCGCTCGGGGTGCGTGACCGGCCGGTCCGCCGCGCCGGGCAGCACGGCCGCAAGCAGCCGCAGATTCCACGCGCGCGCGGTGCGAAACAGATCCAGAGCCTGCTCGGCGGGAACCGACCCGTAGTGCTCGGCCCAGCGCGCCTGGTCGAAGGGCTGAATGGTGGGATGCGGCTCGGCCAGCGTCTGGCGCAGGCGGAAGGCAAAGACCAGCTCGCAATCGGCCAGGTGGCAGAGGATCTCTGCGGCGCTCCACTTGCCGGGCGCCGGTGCCTCCGTCGCCCGCTCGGGCCCCAGCGCGTCCAGCAGCGCGGCCAGCTCGCCGCCCGTCGCTGCCAGTATCTCCTCCACCGGCCGCCCGTCCAGATATTTCGCGTACGGATTGTTCTCGCTCATCGCGAAAGACCTCCTTCTCGCTGCCCGCCCCGATTCCCTAATCCCTGTTCCCTGTTCCCTGCCTCAGAGGTACTCCCGCACCATCCGCTCCCAGGTTGGCCAGTCGTGCGAATTGTAACTGTCCCAGATGTACAGCTTGTGAGGAATATTGCGCGCGCTCAGGATGCGGTCCAGGTTCTGGTTCTGGCCCAGACACTGATCGTCCCAGCCCGTGGCCAGGATGTAGCTGTTGCGGTTGTAGTGGTCGAAGAACCAGGGATCGTGCAGCTCGGGCAGGTAGTGCGTGGGCAGGTTGAAGTAGCAGTCCTGGTCGTAGTAGCCGCCGAGGAAGTTCGAGACGTCGAAGGCGCCGGACATCGACAGAAACCCGGTGAAGATCTCCGGGTGGCGCAGGGCGATGTTGACAGCGTGGTAGCCGCCAAAGCTGCAGCCGAGCGAGACCAGGTGCCCGTCCTGGTTCTTCTGCCGGATGAGCGGCACGACCTCGTTCAAGATGTACTCCTCATACTGGCAGTGGCGGGCGATGCGCCAGCGCGGAGAAACCTGGCGGTTGTACCAGCTCTCCATGTCGACCGAGTCGACGCAGTAGAGCTGCAGGTGGCCGCCGTCGATCTTGCCCCCAAGCGCCGCCACCATGCGCCGGTCCTCGAACTCGTAGAAGCGCCCGCCGGAGGTGGGGAAGACGATGACGGGCAGACCGGCGTGGCCAAAGACCAGCAGTTCCATCTCGCGGCCCAGCCGGGCGGAGTGCCACTTGTGGTACTCGCGGTTCATCGAGCGTCCTTTCGCAGCCGGCGCGGGTTTGGGCCTGCCGCCGGTTTCTTGTTAATGTAACAGCCACGGGGCCTGCGTTTTTGCCCCGCCCGCATGCCACCGCCGAACGACGAGGACGACGAACGGTTGAATCTCGAGCACCGATCCTGGCCGGACGCCGCCGGCGGGCTGCTGGCCGCCACGGGCTCGACGCCGCATCCGCGGCTGCGGCTGCACCGCGGCCTTCCGTCGGTGTACCTGCCGGACCAGCACGACCTGATCGTCTACCTGCCGCCGGGCTACGACACGCATCCCGAGCGCAGTTACCCGGCGCTCTACCTGCACGACGGACAGAACCTCTTCGACGGCCGGACCTCGTTCATCCCCGGCCGCACCTGGCAGGTGCGCGAACACGCGGACGCCGCCATCGAGGCCGGCGAGGTCGAGCCGCTCGTCATCGTCGGCATTTACAACACCGGCGACCGGCGCATTGCCGAGTACACCCACGAGCGGGACTGGGAGCGCGGCGGCGGCCAGGCCGACGAGTACGGCCTCATGCTGACCCGCGAGCTGATGCCCTGGATCGCCTCCGAGTATCGCGTGCTGGCCGGTCGCGAGCAGACCGGCGTGGGCGGCTCCTCGCTCGGGGGCCTCGTCTCGCTCTTTCTCGCCCTGCGCCACCCGGAGGTCTTCGGCCGCGTGGCCGCGCTCTCGCCCTCGGTCTGGTGGAACTCGAAGAGCATCCTGGGCTATCTGAACGAGCGCGCCCCGGGGATCTGGGAGCGACCGAGGATGTGGGTGGACGTGGGCGACCGCGAGGGC
>JBAVMZ010000290.1:0-2793 GCA_049690595.1 Occallatibacter sp.
AGGTACATTTCCGCTTTCACCGGGGGCGACTGGTCCTTTTGGAGGACTATCAGATACTCCGGTTTGCTATCCGGGGCCCAGGCTTTTTCTGAGGGTCGCAAATGCATTTTTGCCGCCCGTCAACGTGTGTGGAAAACCGCACAAAGCCCATCACCAATAACTGATACCGTCAAGCGTCGCCCAGCGACGCTTAATGACTGAACCCAAGAACGCCATCGGGCCCCAGTTGATGCGCACGCGAAATCGTCTTGGGTTGTCGCAAGAGAAACTGGCGTCGAAATGCCAGTTGGCCGGCTGGGACGTCAGCCGAGACGTCATTGTCAGCGGTCAGTTAAAACCAGCCACGACCGGTCGGTTCAAAACCAGCCACTTTGAGCGGTAAGATTGCGCCCGGTGCTGCCTGTGCGGCACCAAGGGCGCGATGAACCAGCTCAAGGTGAACGAACAACAAGCAATTTTGGCTCTGGCCGCCCGCGGGTGGTCACGACGGAGGATCGCCCGGGAACTGGGCATCGACCGGGGAACGGTGCGCAAGTACCTGGAGCCGGCAAAACCCGCCATTCCGACCGCCGGGTCCGAGGCGAGCACGGATTCAAAACCAGCCATTTCGACCGCCGGGTCTGCCGGGCTGGCAGAACCAAAACCAGCCATTCCGACCGCCGGGTCCCCGGCGGGTCGGCGCAGCCAGTGCGAGCCGTACCGCGGTCCCATCGAGACCGGGTGTCAGACGGGGCTCTCGGCCCAGCGGATCTATCAGGATCTTGCGTCCGAGCACGGGTTCACCGGCAGCTACGAGTCGGTCAAGCGATTCGTGCGACAGCTCAACGCCAACAACGATCCGCCGTTTCGGCGCATGGAGTGCCGGCCTGGCGAAGAGCTCCAGATCGACTTCGGTCAGGGCGCTTGGATCCTCGAAGAGGGCAAGCGTCGCCGTCCGCATCTGTTTCGCGCCGTCTTGAGCCACTCGCGCAAGGGCTACAGCGAGGCAGTGTGGCGCCAGAACACCGAGACCTTCATCCGGTGTTTGGAGAACGCCTTCCGGCACTTTGGCGGCGCCACGCAGACCACGGTGATCGACAACCTGAAGGCCGGCGTTCTCGCGGCCGACTGGTACGATCCCGAGCTCAACCCGAAGCTGCGCGAGTTCGCCGTCCACTACGGCACGACGATCCTCCCGACCCGACCGGCCATGCCCCGTCACAAGGGCAAGATCGAAGCCGGCGTCAAATACGTCCAGGCGAACGCGCTGAAGGGCCGTTCGTTCACGAGTCTGGCCGAGCAAAATCTCTTTTTGGCCCAGTGGGAGCGTTCCGTGGCCGATACGCGCATCCACGGCACGGTGCGTCAGCAGGTGGCCAAACTCTTCGAGTCGAGCGAGCGATCCGCGCTGCTGCCGTTGCCCGCCTCGGTCTTCCCCTGTTTCGAGGAAGTGCAGCGCAGCGTCCACCGCGATGGCTACGTCGAGTTCCAGAAGGCGTATTACTCCGCGCCGCCGGAGTATGTCGGCCGGCAGCTGTGGGTGCGGTCCGAGTCGCGGCTGGTGCGCCTGTTCAACGCCCGGATGGAACTGGTCGGAGCCCACGCCCGCGCCGAGCCCGGGCGCTTCGTGACGGCCCAGGAACACCTGCATCCGCACAAGCGCCATCCGATCGAACGCGGGGCGGAGTATCTGCTGCAGCGCTGCCGGTTGCTCGGAACCAACACCGGCGCCTGGGCTGAGGCGATGCTGCAAAACCGTGGTCCGCACCAGCTGCGCGTCCTGCAAGGTCTGCTGCAACTGGCCCGCCATCACCCCGGCGAGCGCATTGAGCGAGCGGCCGGGATCGCGCTGCACCGCGGCGCCTTCCGCCTCCGGGACGTGCGCCGGCTCGCCGAAGAAGGCGAAGCCGTCGTGCAGGTTGATTTCCTCCAGGTCCATCCACTGATCCGCGATCTGCAGGCGTACCGCCTCGACATTTTTTCCTCTCCATGAACCAACCCTTGCTCACTACCTTGCGCCAGCTCCGACTCTCCGGGCTGGGCAAGTCCATCGAAGTTCGCCTCCAGGAGGCGGCCGCCAACCGGCTCACGCACTTGGAGTTCCTCGAACTGATCCTTCAGGACGAGTTGTCCGTGCGCCACCAGCGCCAACTCGACCAGCGGCTACGGCTGGCGGAGTTCCATGCGCTGCGTCCGCTCGATGACTTCGACTGGCGCTTCAATCCGTCCATTCCCCGCAAGGAGATCTACGACCTGGCTGCCGGTCAGTTCATCCGCCAAACCCAGGACGTGCTCTTCGTCGGCCCTCCGGGCGTCGGCAAGACCTTCCTCGCCCAGGCCATCGGCTACGAAGCGATCAAGCAGGGCTTCCTCGTGCGCTACCGCTCGATCTTCGATCTGGTGCGCGATTTCCTCGAAGAGGAGGCCCTGCCGCAGCGCGACCGGCTCCTGCGTCAGTACCTCAAACCCGATCTGCTTATCATCGATGACATGGGCCTGAAGGCGTTGCCCAAGCACGCCGGCGAGTACCTCCTGGAGATCATCGTCCGCCGCCACGAAAACCGTTCCACCATCATGACGTCCAACCGGCCGCTCGAAGACTGGGGCAAGCTGCTGCAGGACGTCCCCACCGCCAGCGCCATCCTCGATCGATTCCTCCATCACGCCCACCTCATCGCCATCACCGGCAAAAGCTACCGGCTCAAGGACACCGCTCTCAGCAAAACCAAACTCACCGACACCAAGGCCACCGCATGAACACGCTCCGCGCGGCACTGCCGCCGCCACGCAAATCCTCCCGGCGCGACCTCGCGC
>JBAVMZ010000291.1:0-3619 GCA_049690595.1 Occallatibacter sp.
GCGGCTTGCTCATCGGCCCCTCAATCCGGGAGCCGCACGGGCCCCCTTACTTCTGCTGGAGTTGCTCCAGATAGCGGCTCAGATTGTAGATTCTCAGCGTCCGCGCCGAATTGTTACTGTGGTTCATCTTAGCAAGCGCTGGACCCCAGACCGGCATCTCCGCCATTCCGTGCCCCGGCGTCGCCACGCCGTGCTCCAGCACCAGCACGACCTCGTTTTCAGGGTACTTTCCCTTGTTGTGCAAGCTCAGTTGGGTCAGGTCCGGCGGCGCCGTCCGCAGCAAATGGGCCACCGGCCCTCGCCCTCGTCCGTCCGTCCCGTGACACGGCGCGCAGTAACCGTCGTACATCTGTCTTCCACTCGTCACCGGCAACCGCTCCACAGAAACCTTCGTCTGCGAACGCGACAAGTCGGGGGAGGCAATGGTCGAGGCCAAAGCCGCCGCCGCCACTGCAAGGAATAGACCTTTCAGCATTTCTCCCTCCATTCCGGACCCATAGTCCGCGTGGAATGTACCTCCGTTCGAGGGTGGAAAGGCTGTGATGCGCGGCACAGATTGTAATACTCCCTTAATAATCTGGACGATCGCGTCGCTCCGTTCCCCCTGAGCCCGGTTCCGCGGCTCCTCGCAAAGAAAACGGCCTGCCCGTGCGGCTCCAGCCCCATCCCGCGGGCAGAAAAAAGCGCCCGGCCCTTGCGGGGCGGACGCTTCTTTCCCGTTCGGTGCTTTCTGGCCAGTCCTTCCACTGCCAGACGCGCCGGCCTTTACTTCGTCTGCAGCGAATCCAGGAAGCGCACCAGGTTGCTAACCCGCAGCATCCGGTCCTGCGTGTTCTGCCGGTTCAGCTTGCCCAGGATCGGGCCCCAGACAGGCATCTCCGCCGTTCCGTGAGAGGGAATGTCGATCCCGTTCTGCAGCACCGCCACCACGTGCGTGTCTAGAAACCTTCCGTGGTTGTTGCGGCTCAGCACGGTCAGGTCGGTCGGGGCGGTCTTCAAGGAAGGCGCTACCGGCCCCTGGCCTTTCCCGTCCATCCCGTGGCAGGGCGCGCAGTAGTTGACATACATCTGCTTCCCGTTTGTTGCCGCGGTCCTGGTCACTGGGATGGTTATCTTGGCCTTCCCCTGATCCGCCTGGCCGATGCTACACGCCAGGGTTGCGGCAATCGTTGTAACGAACAGCTGTTTCAGCAGCATAAATCCTCGGTTCTGGACCTCGAAAACGGTTCGGAGTTGCTGTGTCGCATAGCCGCAGCCCCCAAATGGCTCCTTCTTCCGGAAGAAGCCGCCTTACGCAAAAAAAAGCGGAGGCGCAAGGACTCCGGAACCCCTCTGGTCCGCTGGGAACTCTACTCCCGCTGCCAGCACCAGGGGCAGTGACGGCTGGCACAGGGGCGCCCATTCCAATAGCCCGCGTGCCAAAAGGGAAAACTCCGCCTCCGCCCCGCCCTGTCTCCGGCGGCCGCCTGTTTCTCAACCGGTTCATCGCGGCTCACTCCTGTTCTTCCCGTTCATCCGCAGAACTTGAATGCGGCCTATAATGAAGCATGGCGACCGTCCGCCAACCCGGCACGGAGTTACTTCCCGCCGCCCCCCACGGCCCCGCCCCCCTGCGCAAATCCCTGCCCCTCGTCGTCGATCGCGATGCCATCCAGCGCCGCTTCGATGCGATGCTCCGCCGCGTCCAGGCCAACCGCCCCACCGAGGACGTCTCGCTCATCCGCAAGGCATGGGAGTTCTGCGTCAGCCACCACGACGGCCAGTTGCGCGCCTCCGGCGAGCCCTACATCGTCCACCCCCTCGAGGTGGCCGAGGTGCTGGCCGAGATGAAGATGGACGCCACCGCCATCGCCGCCGGCCTGCTCCACGACGCCGTCGAGGACACCCCCGCCACCAGCGACGAGATCGACGCGGCCTTCGGCGACCAGGTGGCCCACATTGTCGAGGGCGTGACCAAGATCGACAAGATCCAGTTCGCCAACCGCGAGGACCGCCAGGCCGAGAACGTCCGCAAGATGCTGCTGGCCATGGTCTCCGACGTGCGCGTCGTCCTCATCAAGCTCGCCGACCGGCTCCACAATATGCGCACCCTCGAGCACCTCAAGCCCGAGCGCCAGGAGGCCATCGCCCGCGAAACCCTCGACATTTACGCCCCCCTTGCCCACCGCCTGGGCATGGGCAAGGTCCGCGGCGAGCTCGAGGACCTCGCCTTCCGCTACACCGATCCGGTCAGCTTCGAGCAGGTCTCCGCCGCCGTCGAGGCCCGCCGCGTCGACGGCGAGCAGTTCCTCCACACCGTCGAAGACACCCTCGCCGAGCAACTCCGCGAGAACAACGTCGAGGCCCGTGTCGAGTGGCGCATCAAGCGCATCTACTCCATCTTCCAGAAGATCCAGCGCTCCAAGGTCAGCTTCGACCAGGTCTACGACCTGCTCGCCATCCGCGTCATCACCCAGGACGTCGCCTCCTGTTACGCCGTCTTCGGCCTCATCCACACCCTCTGGCGCCCTGTCCCCGGCCGCATCAAGGACTTCATCGCCATCCCCCGCGCCAACCGCTACCAGTCCCTCCACACCACCGTCATCGGTGAAGGCGGACACCAGTTCGAAGTCCAGATCCGCACCGAGGAGATGCATCGCATCGCCGAGGAGGGCATCGCCGCCCACTGGAAGTACAAGGCCGGCGACGCCGTCGTCACCGCCCGCGACGAGGAGCGCCTCAACTGGATTCGCCAGCTCGTCGAGTGGCAAAAGGAGATGACCGACCCCAACGAATTCCTCTCCAGCCTGAAGATGGACCTCTACCCCGACGAGGTCTACACCTTCACGCCCAAGGGGAAGGTCGTCGTCGTCCCGGCCGACGGCACCCCCGTCGACTTCGCCTACACCATCCACACCGAGGTCGGCCACACCTGCGTCGGCGCCAAGGTCAACGGCCGCATGGTGCCCCTCCGCACCAAGCTGCGCACCGGCGACATCGTCGAAATCGTCACCCAGAAAGAGCACCGCCCCAGCCGCGACTGGCTCGGCTTCGTCAAGAGCCCCCGCGCCCGCAACAAGATCAAGCACTGGCTCAATGAGGACCAGCGCCGCCGCGCCGTGGAAATCGGTCGCAAACTCCTCGACCGCGAAGCCCGCAAGTTCAAGGTGCCGCTCAGCCAGATTGTCGACCAGGATCTGGGCCGCATTGCCAACGAATTTGGCATGGCCACCTCAGCCGATCTGCTTGCCACCCTGGGTCAGGGAAAGCACTCCGCGCATCAGATCCTGAACAAGCTGGTCCCCGGCTACGCCACCCATGGCGAACCGGAACCCGCCGAGGTCAAGCCTCCGGCCTCCGTCGAGTCGGCCATGTCCGATGCGGTGCGCAAGCTGCACCTGACCGGTTCGGACTCGCTCCAGGTTGAGGGCCAGAACGACCTGCTGGTCTATCGCGCGCGCTGTTGCAACCCGATTCGCGGCGAGGAGATCGTCGGCTATGTGACGCGCGGAAAGGGCGTGGCGGTTCATGCGCGCAGTTGTCCCAACGTGCAGAACCTTCTCTATGAAAGCGACCGCCGCATTGCCGTCGAGTGGTCCCGCGTGGGCGACCAGTCCGCCGGCCGCCCGCAGCGCTACCC
>JBAVMZ010000292.1:0-2547 GCA_049690595.1 Occallatibacter sp.
GTGAGGAAGTGGCCCCGCGCCGGCATCCCGCTGTCGGCGGTGCCGTAGAAGTAGGTTTCCGCCCAGTCCCAGGCGGCGTGGCAGCCAATGGCCCACCAGGCCGAGCCGGTGACGCGCACGCTGACGCAGAAGACAAAGCCGATGGCCCCGGCTGCGAAGATGCCGATCCAGTTCTCGCCGTTGTTGCCGGTGTGAATGAAGCCGAAGGCCGTCGAGGTGACCCAGGCCGCCTGCCAGAAGCCTGAGCCCGGCGCCTTGCGCAGTTCGAGCAGCAGGCACGGGACGAGGCCCAGCAGAGCCATCACGTAAACGCCCCATGCCCCATTGCCTTTGGCCCTGAGCAGCAGATCGCCGGAGAGAAAGGCGACGATGCCCAGCGCCCACCAGAAGTTGAGGCCGCGGGTCAGTGTGAACTGCAGATAGCAGCGGAAGGAGCCTTCCTCGGTCAGCCCGACGAGCAGAAACCCCGCGCTCCACCATCCCGCGTAGAGCAGAATCCGCCCACCGGTCAGGGCAGGCGCGCCAAAATGCAGCCAGCCGCCCAGGCTGAGCACGCCCACCAGCACGGAAAGCGTGGCGAAGCCGGTGACCAGGCCCGTAGCAAAATGGAGCAGCCACTGCCGACCGCGCAGGTAGAAGTCCACGAGCCGCCGCCCTTCGATTCGCGCCACCATCCATCCCGCCCCGGCAAACGCCAGCAGCCAGACTCCCCGTTCGCGGATTGTCGAGCCTGCTGACATCCCCTCGGACGGGTTCAGGCGCAGGGCCTTCAGCATGCTCATTACGACCAGGCTCGCGACAACCAGGAAGGCAAAGGTCAGAGCGCTGAACAGCAAGACCGACCAGCCCGCGCGCAGACCCTCCTCGCCCAGGAACAGCCAGCTCAGGTCGTGCCGGCGCCGGGGAGCGGGGGAATCCACCGCCGCGACCTGCTCGAAATCCGTCTCTGCGGCAGGGGGCTCCTCGGGCGTGGGCTGCATCTCTGGCTCCATACGTTCTCCTTGGGGTGCGCGGCAGCGGCCGGGGCTTCCTGTGTGTGCATTTTACTGCCCATGGGAGGCTGTACGGAACTGGCCGCGGCGCGGTTTTGCTCCAGGAGTTTGTCGGGTATGGATTTGTGACCGGGCCGACAGCGAGGGGCGAGCGTACCGTCCAGGAGGCCCTAGTCCGCGCGCCCGTCAGAACGGCGGCATCGCCCCTCGACAAAACGCTATGCCCGGCAGGCTCCTGGAACCGCGGGGAAAGGCCCGCCACCGGCCAAGCGATCCGCATCGACTGTCCGGGGGAGTGGAAGACCATCGACCGGGACGGTGCACCGGCCTTCGGCGCTGTTTCCCCATCTTCCTTATGCCGTTCCAGCCGCCTTCCGCGCTATTCTTTCCTTTCGACCATGATTCGTCCGCTTCCACGCCCGGGCCTTCCTGTTCTGCTCGCGCTCACGCTGGCTGCCCTCTTGCCGGCCGCGGCGCAGGAGGGAAGCGCCAACATCCTGCCCTACCGCACCGAGCAGCCGGTGAAGGCCCGCCGCGGCATGGTGGTGAGCGTGCATCGTCTGGCCTCCGATGCCGGCCTGGAGATGCTGCGCGCCGGCGGCAACGCCGTGGACGCGGCCGTGGCCACCGGCTTCGCGCTGGCCGTGGTGCATCCGGCGGCCGGCAACCTGGGCGGCGGCGGCTTCCTGCTGCTGCGCATGCACGACGGCAAGACCGCCTTCCTCGACTTCCGCGAGCGCGCCCCGCTCAAAGCCACGCAGAACATGTACCTGGACGCCAAAGGCCAGGTGATTCCGGACGCGAGCGTCGTGGGCTACCGCTCGATCGCTACGCCCGGCTCGGTGGCCGGCCTGGTCCAGGCCGAGCGCAAGTACGGCCGGCTGGGACTGCACCGCGCCATGCAGCCGGCCATCGCCCTGGCCCGCGACGGCTTCAAGCTCACCGCCGAGGAAGCCCGCGAACTGACCGACCCCGATCTTGCCCGCTTTGCCGCCTCCAAACGGATCTTCCAGCGCAACGGCCAGCTCTACCGCGAGGGCGAGCTCTTTCGCCAGCCCGAGCTGGCGCGCACGCTCGAACGCATCGCCGCCGACCCAGACGACTTCTACCACGGCGCGATGGCCCGCGAGCTCATCGAGGATCTGGCCAGGGGCGGCGCGCTGCTCTCGCTCGACGACCTGGCGAAGTACACCGTGGTGGAGCGGGCGCCGGTCGTGGGCGCCTTCCACAACTACACCATCCTCAGCGCGCCGCCGCCCTCCTCGGGCGGCATCGTGCTCGTGAGCGCGCTCAACATCCTGGAGGGCTACAACCTGGCGCGGCTGGGCGACCGCACGCCCGAATCGGTGCACCTGATCGCGGAGGCCTTCCGCCGCGCCTACATGGACCGCGCCGACTACCTGGGCGACCCGGATTACAACCGCATTCCCACCGCCGAGCTGACGGCCAAGAAGTACGCCGACGCCTGGCGGCGGAGCATCCAAGCCGATTCCGCCACGCCTTCCAGCGAGTTGCGCCGGCCCTCGGGCTTCCTGCCGCCGCCGCCGCGGACGGC
>JBAVMZ010000293.1:0-8585 GCA_049690595.1 Occallatibacter sp.
CGGCTGGCGTCACCGGCGTCGAGGTCGTGCACGGCTCGGCCGGGACCGTCGCCTGCTCTACCCACCCCGAGGCGGATTTCGTGGTCTCGGCCATCGTGGGCGTGGCCGGACTGGAGGCCACGCACGCCGCCATCCTTGCCGGCAAGCCCGTGGGCCTGGCCAACAAGGAGTGCATGGTGGCCGCCGGCGAGATCCTCACCGCCGCCGCCCGCGCGCGACAGGTCCCCATCCTGCCCATCGACTCGGAGCACAACGCCGTCCACCAGTGCCTGCGCGTGGGCGCGCACGTCGAGGTCAAGTTCATCTGGCTCACCGCCTCGGGCGGTCCGTTCCGCCGCACGCCGCTGGCCGACTTCGAGCACATTACCCCCGAGCAGGCGCTGAAGCACCCCACCTGGGTGATGGGCCGGCGCATCACCATCGACTCGGCGACGATGCTGAACAAGGGTCTGGAGGTCATCGAGGCCTGCCGCCTCTTCGACGTGCCGGCAAGCCAGGTCCGCGTGACGGTGCACCCGCAGTCGACCGTACATTCGCTGGTGGAGTACGTAGACGGCTCCATCCTGGCGCAGATCTCGGTGACGGACATGCGGCTGCCGATCCTCTACGCGCTGGCGTACCCGGAGCGGCCGGCCTCGACGCTGACCTTCGACCTGGCCGCGCTGAGCCATCTGGACTTCGAGCCGCCCGACTTCGAGCGCTTCCCCTGCCTGCGGCTGGCCTTCGAGGCGGCCGGCAAGGGCGGAGCCCATTGCATTGCGCTGAACGCCGCCGACGAGGTGGCGGTGGAGGCGTTTCTGGAGCGGAGGATTCCGTTTATGGGTATTCCGCGTACAATTGAGAAGGTGCTTGCCGCCACGCCCGAGGCCCATCCCGCTACGATCGCCGAGGTGTTGGCTCTGGACCGCGCGGCCCGCGAATCGGCGCGCGCCCTTGCCCGCTGAGTTGCGTCTGAGACCGAAGGAATAGCCGTCCCCCTATGGAAAACATCCACACCGTTGCCGTTGCCATCGTCGCCTTCATCGTTCTGGTGGGCGTGATGGTGGTTGTTCACGAGTTCGGCCACTTTGCCGTGGCCAAGTTCTTCCGCGTCCGCGTGGAGAGCTTCGCCGTCGGCTTCGGGCCGCGCCTCTTCGGCATCAAGTACGGAGAGACCGACTACAAGGTCTGCCTCCTGCCGCTGGGCGGCTTTGTAAAGATGACCGGCGAGAACCCCGGCGAGGACCAGCAGGCCGAAGACCCTGGCGCCTTCACCGCGCATCCCCGATGGCAGCGGATGCTGATCGGGCTGGCCGGACCGGCGTCCAACTTCGTGCTGGCGCTGGTGCTGATGTTCGTCTACTACGCCTTGATCAACGAGGTGGCGCTGCACGAGGTGACCACCACCACGGTGGAGTGGGTGATGGGCGGCTCGCCGGCGGCGCAGGCGGGCATCCAGCCAGGCGACCATATCGCAGCCTTCGGCAGCGACCGGGAGCCCACCTGGGAGCGGGTGGTCGAGCGCGCCAACCTGAGCCTGGGTCAGACGATTCCGGTAACCGTGGAGCGCAACGGCGCGCCGGTCACGGTCGCCCTGGCGCTCCCCCCGGCGGTCAAGGGCCACGATTTCGACTTTTCCGATATCGGCATTGCGCCGCAGTTTGTGCGCGGCCCGATCAGCGTCTACGAGGTCAGCGCCAACTCCCCGGCCGCCGCTGCGGGCCTGCGCGCCGGCGACGAGATCGAAGCCGTCGACGGACACGCCTTCCATACTCTCGACTCGATGATTCCCTACCTGCAGGAGCGCCAGGGCCAGCCGGTGACGCTCACCATCAGCCGCGCCGGTTCGCCGCTCTCGCTGACGGTTCAGCCGGCAAAGATGGACAAGGCCTGGAAGCTCGGCTTTGGCGCCGTGCCGCCGCCGGTGCGGAACGACCCCATGCCGATGGGCAAGGCGCTCGCGGCGTCCGTGGATTTCAGCATCGACAAGTCGATGCTGATCTTCGAGGTGCTGCGCGGGATGTTCACGCACCAGGTGCAGGTCAGCCAGCTCGCCGGGCCGGTGGGGATCGCCCGTATGGCCGGCCAGGCCGCGGAGATGCACGGCTGGCTGCCCAAGTTCGGCCTGGCCGCCGCCATCAGCATCAACCTGGGCATCCTGAACCTGCTGCCCTTCCCGATTCTGGACGGCGGCCTGATCATGCTGCTCGCCATCGAGGGCTTACTGCGCCGCGACATCAGCATGGCCATCAAGGAGCGGATCTACCAGGCGGCCTTCGTGCTGATCGTCGCCTTCTTCGCGTTTGTCCTGTTCAACGACGTGACCAAGCTGCCGATCTTTAACCACATCAAGCCGTGACAGGGAGAAGTTGTCAGTGGACAGTTGTCAGGGATCAGCGCCTCGGCCAGGTTCGAACATCTACAGGCTGCGAAAGGGCTCGCCAGGGGCCGGGTCGTGAAAGGGCACGGCTTCGGCCGTGCCGCAAGAGGCTTAAACCCGAGGATCGGGTTCCAGGCCCGTGTCATCCCCCGCCTACCATCTACTGACGACTTACCTCCTGCAACTGACAACTGACCACTGACAACTGACAACTGATAACTGACAACTGTCTACTCCCCCCTCCGGAGCCGCCATGCCCGTCACCACCGAACTCCGCGTCCGCTACGCCGAAACCGACCAGATGCACATCGTCTACTACGCCAATTACCTGGTGTGGTTCGAGATTGGGCGCGTCGAGCTGCTGCGCTCGATGGGGCTCTCCTACGACCGGCTGGAGAAGGAACACCATTGCATTCTGCCGGTGGTGGAGGCGAGCTGCCGCTACCGCTCGCCGGCGCGCTACGACGACCGCATCGTGGTCGAGACGCGGCCGTCGATGCTGCGCGGCTCGGTGCTCAAGTTCGGCTATAGAGTGTTCCGGGAACCCGACCAAAAGGGAGAAGAGCGGCAGCTCCTGGCGGAGGGAGAGACGGTGCACGTGGTCTGCGACGAGCAGCTCGAGCGCAAGCACCTGCCCCACCAGTACGAGCTGGCCATCCGGGCGATGATGGCCGAGCACGGCTGAGCGCCGGGGAGCAACCACCCCCGGCAGCATCCCGAGGATGCTTGGGATCGGCGGCGCATCAAAGGGACCCGCTGCAGGCCGCTCCATTCAGGCGGACCCACTCCCCGCCGGCAGAGCCACTCGCCCCGCGCCGTAGGCGCAGTGTTGGTTAGCCCCGCGCTTCAGCGCGGGGTGGACGCACCCAAAAACCTCTCCGGAGTCCCGTAGGGACGGCGCTCCCGGCCCGGCATCTGCGCCTGCCCCCCAAATTGCCTCCCCAAAAGGCGACCTACAACTCCGCCTAACCGGGGTGGCCGGGGTGGTGTCTAATTGCCGCATGGGCCAGAACGACCACGCTGCGATCCAGGCAATTCTGGCAGGAGATCGCGACGCTTACGGGCCGCTGGTCATGCGGCACAGCCCCGCTTTGTTCCGGGCCGCCTACCGCATCACGGGCAACGAGGCCGACGCGGAAGACGTGGTGCAGGAGGCGCTGATGCGCGCCTACCGCAAGCTGGACCGCTTCGAGCAGCGGGCCAACTTCGGCACGTGGCTCTACCGCATCGCCGTGCGCTGTGCGCTGGACCGGCTGGCGGCCCGACGGAGCGAAGAGGCCGTCCGGGTTGGAGAGAGAACGGACCCGGAAGAGGAGGAGATTCAGGTGGCCACCACCGCGGCAGGTCCGGAGCAGTTGCTGCTGAGCGGCGAGCTGAAAGCGATGCGGGCGCTGGCCATGCGCAGCCTCTCCACGACAGAGCACGCGGCCTTTGTGCTGCGCCACCTGGAGGGCTGCGGAACCGAAGAGATTGCGGCGGCGCTGGGCATCCAGCCGAGCGCGGCCAAACAGGCGGTCTTCCGCGCCGTGCAGAAACTGCGGATGCGGCTGGCGCCGCTGAAAGTGAACCGATGAGGCACTTGAGCGAAGACGAACTGATCGAGCATCGCTACCGGGAGAGCAGCGCCGGGCAGCAGGAGCAGGCCGAGCGCCACCTGCGGGAGTGCCCGCTCTGCGCCGGGGCGCTCAAGGAACTCGAGAGCGATCTTGCCCAGGCCTCGATGGTCGTGGAGGCGGCTCCTCCGCCGGCGCGCGACGAGGCGTGGGCCGAAGAGCAATGGCAGAGGCTCCGGTCCGCGCTCGAGCCCTACCCGGCGCCGCGCCGGTGGGCCTTCGGGCTCTGGCCGCGGCTGGCATGGGCAGCGGCGGCCGCCGTGCTGCTGGCTTCGGCGTTCGTGGCAGGCAGGGTCTGGGAGCACCGCAGCCACCTGACGGAGGCCACGAACCACCCCGCAGCTCCCGCGCCCGCTCCTGCGCCGGCGCCGCGGCCGGTCGTGGTGGTGGTGCTCAGCGAGCATCTCGACCGCTCGGAGCGCCTGCTGGTGCAGTTGAAGCACGCCGATTTCTCCACCGCCGAGACCGTGGCCCCCCTGCGCGACGAGGCCCGCCAGTTGCTGGCCGCCAACCGCATTTGCCGCAAGGACGCTGAGAACGTGGGCGACCCGGCGCTGACCAACGCGCTGGACCGGCTGGACGTGCTGTTGGCCCGGCTGGCCGACCACGGCGGCAGCCTCACCCCCGAGGACCTTGTCCAACTGCGCGACGAGATGAACGCGGCTGGACTGCTCTTTGAAGTTCGTGTTCTGCGCTCG
Organism: Occallatibacter sp.; assembly: GCA_049690595.1. Lineage (GTDB taxonomy): Bacteria > Acidobacteriota > Terriglobia > Terriglobales > Acidobacteriaceae > Telmatobacter. The sequence goes on from JBAVMZ010000293.1 coordinate 4,671, forward strand.
CAAATTCCCGCAGGCAAGCAAGCGCCCGCGCCTGCTCGCCATGGAGGTTCCGTATGACGATCCTTCGGTTTCTTCCCGTTCTTCTCGTCACCGCCGCATTGACCGCCCCTGCTCTGCGGGCAGGCCAGAACGGGCCGGGCGAGGCGCTCACGGCGCCCGCTGCAACGGAAGCACTGACATTGCCGGCGGCCCCAGGGGGCGGCGCCGTGCCGAACTCCAACCTCTACGCCCGCGGCACGCTGGCTCTGAACGAGGGGCACTGGGCCGATGCGGCGCAGCTTTTTGCCATGGCCGCGGCGCAGAAGGACAGCACAGCCGACGGCGCGCTCTATTGGGAGGCTTACGCCGAAAACAAGCTGGGCCACACGGACCGCGCCCTGGCCACCTGCGTGGAGCTTCGCAAAGAGTACCCGGCGAGCAGTTGGCTGGACGAGTGCGGCGCGCTGGTCATCGAGATCAAAGCCAGGAACGGGCAGCCGGTGGCGCTTGAGCCGGGCCAGAGCGACGAACTGAAGCTGCTGGCGCTCAATGCCCTGCTGCGCCAGGACGAGCCGCGCGCGCTGGCTGCCATCGCCAGCATCCTCAACAGCGACGCGCCGGAGAAGCTCAAGCAGGGCGTTGTCTTCCTGCTCAACGAGCACCACGACAACGTGAGCTATCCGCAGATCGTGCGCCTGAGCCACGTGGAGGGCGACGTGCGCGTCTCCCGTGGCAATGCCGACGAGAAGACCGGCGTGGGCGATTGGGAGCAGGCGCAGGAGAACATCCAGATCTACACCGGCTTCAGCCTGGCCACCGGCGTCGGCCGCGCGGAAATCGAACTTGAGAACGCGTCGACTATCTACCTGGCGGAGGACTCGGTTCTGCTCTTCAACGACCTGGAGACGCTGGACGGCAAGCCGCGCACGGAGGCGGCGCTGCTGGCCGGCACGGCGACGCTGCACGTGAAGCCCTTCGTGCAGGGCGAGTGGTTCCAGTTTCGCACGCCCACTGACACGCTCGTCACGCGCTTCGGCGCGTCGGCCAACTTCCGCGTGACCGCCTACATGGACGCGATGGCTCTGACCTCGCTGGCCGGGGACAGTCAGCGTCTGCCGGGTACGGCGGGCCAGCCAGTGGCAGCGGGCGTCACGTCTTACTTCAACGAAGGTCGCCTCGTCCAGCGTGAGCCGGGCATGGCTCAAGAGGACTTCACCGCCTGGGACAAGTGGGTGGCCGCGCGCTACACGGACCGCACCGCGGCGATAAACGAGGTTATGCAGGCCGCCGGTCTGCCGGAACCGATTCCCGGGCTGAACGAGTTGCGCGGACAAGGGAGGTTCTTTGAGTGCGCGCCTTACGGCACCTGCTGGGAGCCGAACGACGCGGACAAGGAAGAGGCCGCCGCGGGCAGCGCGGAGACGCCTGCCGGCGAAGGCTTTCGCTCGCCCGGCCAGAGCGCAGGCGGGGCGGCAGCCGCCCCCAGGAAACCCTCGCCCACGCCAACATATTCGTCGATTCCGATCGATGGGCGCATGGGCGGCTTCCCATGCTTCCCCGAGTCGATACGCTACCGGGTGCTACGCGATCCGGCCACGGGGCGCAACCGGGTGATCGACACCCAGCCGTCCGGTAGGCCCCTTCCGTGGGACTGGGCGCTCTGCCATGCGGGAACCTGGATTCCTCATGGCCACGGCTACCGATGGGTGGTTGGCCGCAGACGGCATCACCATCCGCCAGTGCGGTGGGTAAAGACCGGCAAGACAGTGGCGATCGTCCCGCTTCATCCGCGCGACGTGAAGGGCCAGTTGCCGGTCAACCGCGTCCATCAGATCTTTGCGGTTCCGCCCAGGGACGGTGCGCGTCCCTTCCCGATTCACCTGGACCCCGGACACCGGGTGGTGGTGCTGAACGAGCCACCGAAAGAGTTCCGGGTGGAACATCTGGCGCCTCTGCCACTTGCCGAAGCTCCGCACATGGAGGCGCATAACCTGAGGGCCGCGCCAGGCGAGCCGAAGGCCGGGGCCTCGCCGCATCCGGTCAGTGTGCCCATCCACTTCGACCACAGAACACAGAGCTTCGTCGTCGCGCGGCAGGTGATGCAGGGAACGCGGCCGGTGACCGTGCTGGCTCCGATCGGCAACCACCCTGGCGCCCTGCAATCGCGGACAGGCTTTGGCAGCGCGACGGGCGGGGGCACTACCGGCTTTGGCGGCGGCGGGGGCTACCACCCGGTGAGCGGAGGCACGGTGGCCAGCGGGGGCTCGCACTCGGGCGGGTCGAGCGGCGGCGGATCGCATGCCGGCGGCGGAGCGACAACAACTTCGTCGGTCTCCTCCAGCTCGAGCAGCCCGGCAAGCTCCAGCACTTCGGCCCCGGCGCACCACTAATCGATTTACTTGCAGCCGGGCTCGACGCGGGCAGGGCCGATGATTTCGAATGAATGCGCCGGTTGAGCAGGTTCTTTGCCTGCTCTCCGGCGCATTCTCTTTCTGCGGAGGCCCTTCGATGCGGATGCGGTTGCTATCTACCTTCTTCTTTACGTGCATTGCCGGGATGGCTTCCGTCTCTCTGGCCGCCCAGGCGTCGGCCGCCGCCCCGCCGCCGCGGCCCGCCCCGCACGTAAATGCTCCGCTGGGCGCGATCCAGCGCTTCCCCGGCGACGGCGCGGGCGCCTATGCAACGCACACCTACCGCGACCTCTTTGCCGAGCTGGGCCACTCGCCGGCCGAGAGCCGCGCCAAGATCGAGCGCGCCTTCCAGCAGCTCTTCCACGGCGACGGCCAGGAGGAGCGCATCTACTTCGAGACCGGCGCCAACCAGAACGGCACGCTGGCCTACATGACCGACTGGAACAATAACGACGCGCGCACCGAGGGCATGAGCTACGGCATGATGATCGCCGTACAGCTCGACAAGAAGCGCGAGTTCGACGCGCTGTGGAACTGGTCGAAGACCTACATGCTGGTGACCGACCCGGCCAATCCCTCGGTGGGCTACTTCGCCTGGTCGATGAACACCGACGGCACTCCGCGCTCGACCGGCGCCGCGCCCGACGGCGAAGAGTACTACGCCATGGCGCTCTACTTTGCCGCGCACCGCTGGGGCAACGGGCAGGGCATCTACAACTACCAGGCCGAGGCGGACAAGATTCTACGCGGCATGCGCCACCACCCGACGATCAAAGCCACAGGCCCCTTCCGCATCCACCCCGGCGACGAGCCCCTCGCGGCCGGGTTCAAGAACTGGCCCAGCCCGGCCAATCGCCGCATGGAGGAGCAGGCAAAGGCGGCGGGCAGGCCCTGGCCGCCGGTATTTCCGGCTCCGAAAGGGCCGCAGACCGCCGAGGTCGGGCCCATGGTGGACGAGGCTCACAACATGATCCGCTTTGTCCCGGAGACAGGCGACAACACCACCGACGCCAGCTACCACCTGCCCGCCTTCTACGAGCTCTGGTCGCGCTGGGGGCCGGCGGAGGACCGCGCCTTCTGGGCGATGGCCGCCGACGTAAGCCGCGACTTCTTCAACCGGGTCACCGGCCCCGAGACCGGACTCGCGCCCGACCGCAGCAACTTCGACGGCACGCCGGTCGTCGGCTGGAACGGCAAGCCGGTCGAGTTCAGCTACGACTCCTGGCGCACGGCGAGCAACTGGAGCGTGGATTCCTCTTGGTGGCGCAAGGACGCGCGCGAGACCGTGCTCAGCGACCGCATCCAGAAGTTCCTGCTCGCCCAGGGCATCGACAAGTTCGCCGACCAGTACACGCTCGACGGCAAGCCCATGAGCACGCAGCACTCGGTGGGCATGGTCTCCACCACCGCCGTGGCCGGGCTGGCCGCGAGCGACGGCCCAGCGGCCACGGCCTTCGTCCAGAAGCTCTGGGATACGCCCGTGCCCAGCGGCGAGCAGCGCTACTACGACGGACTGCTTTACCTG
>JBAVMZ010000294.1:0-26071 GCA_049690595.1 Occallatibacter sp.
CGCGGCTACCGCAACCTCACCTACCTGCTCCTGAAAGCGCAACGGCTGGCCGCCACAAGAACCCAACTCGTCGCTTTTCAGAAAGCCGCGTAAAACGATGACTTTTACAGTTTCTCGTCAAGAGCCAGTATGTCATTCGACTGAAGTGGCACGTCCGGGGACTTCCGGCTCATGATCTTGTTCAGCTCGATGGGTATCTCGTTCCTGCCGCCGCTACCGCCTTCAAGCCGGTAGATGTAGGCCTGACGGGAGGGGTAACTATCCAAGCCTTCTGATAAGGCCAACGCTTTCATCACGCTGCTTTCCGCGCCGTCCGTGATATAGAACGCTCCCGGCTTCTTCACATTTCCCACGACGAAGACGCGCCCCGCCTCAGGGACACGGATCTCTTCTCCGCCCTCCAGGTGGACGTTCAGTGTGGGATCCTCTCCGCCGATGAGGCTGTGGACCGGTATCCGCTGGATCAGCGTGACGGGTCTGTCGCTCGTGCCCGTTTGTTGCCGGCAGATGAGGATTTCCGAACCGGCGTTCTCCGTGAGGCCCTGGGCTTGCGAGATGGCATCCAGCAGCGTCACCGTGCCCGTCGCCTGGAACGTCGTAGGATTCTTCACCGCTCCCACAACGGAGATCGGGCGGCTACGGTATTCAACGACGGAAACTGTCACAATAGGTTCAACGAGGACATTCTCGTCAATGAGAGCCTGGGTGAGGACCTTCTCAAGTTCGACCGGATAAAGTCCGGCTGCCTGGATGCGGCCCCGGAGCATCGGCAATCGAAGTTCGCCCTCGGAGCCGACACGTACGGTTCGTGTCAGTTCCGGTTCGTCGTAAACGGTGATACCGAGCAGGTCGTCCCTGCCGATCTTCTCCACAGGCAGATTGGCAACTGGCCCGAGCGACGCTACGCCTCCGCCCACCCGGCTCGGCGTTCCCTCCTGTTGCGCAGCGGCCGAGCTTGCGATGGCGACCGCAAGAAGGGAAATAGTTAGATATCTCATAAAGAACTCCCGGATGCCGTTTCCGACATCATCTTCTCCAATGTTTCCAGTGGGCCCGCTCCGAAAGGACTTCTTCTACCGCGGTCAATGGCTGCCGTTAGGCCTGTTAGTTGCGATTTCCGCGGACAGTTGCTCAACCTTCTGGTTCAGGTTCCTCATCTGCGCGCGAAACTCTTCCAGCGGGCTTCCGGTTTCATCCTCATGTTGACTTCGGCTCAGAAGGACACGCATGGCGTCGCGCGTGAGGTCGGAGACGCTGCGCGCCCCAGTAATGACGCAAAGACGGCGGAGGGCCGTGTACTCCTCTTCGGAGAGCCGAACACTGATCATCCGCGAGCGCGGCTTCAGGACTGTCATGTCGGAATCCAAGGCTGCCCGGAGAATCCGGACAGGGGGTTGCAGCCGCAATGACCGGGGGATGGCTATTGGAACTGTAGGTCGGGGGTGGCCGAACTTCGATCCTGGTAACTCAGGGCAGGCTTCGCCCCCTTCAGTCCCAGGCTTCAGAAGGGACATTAGAAAAAACACACGCACTCTTCGAAATCGTGCGAGGATGCTTCGTTTCAGCGCTCTTCGACCGGGCGGTCTACAGCGCCTGCATCAGGCAATTTCAGGTTGACACAAACCCTAGCACGCAAATGTGAAAGATGCAAGAAAAATGTACGACGAATGCTTAACGATTGCCAATCGACAACGCAGAAGCAAGTGTCCTCTTTTGAGACATTTGTGGCGCTTTCACGGTGCGGAACCGGCTTGCGTATGACAATAGCTGTCATTGTATGACACCGAGCGCCATCAATCGTCAGGCCGGGTTTGGCGCTCGGTGAGAGGCTTCAAAGGCCGCCCGGAGGGAGCCGACCATTCTGTCTTGATATGTGGTAGGCGGTCGAGATTTCCTCCTGGGAGCCGCTGCCAGGAGCCCAGGGTTCGGCAAAGGAGAGACCGGACAAGGGCCGGCAGATTTGCATGAGCGGCAGACTGAAGCGCAGATCATCACGGCGCTGAAGCAGGAGGAGGCGGGGCAGGCGGCTGAGGACGCGGCCCGAGAATTCGGGGCGAGCAAGCACGCGATCGATACCCGCAAGGCGAAGTTCGGGGCCTGGATGTGAGCGAGGCCAGAAGAGACAAAGCCCCTGCGGGACGAAAACGCTAGGCTGAAGAAGTTGGTTGCCGAGCTGATCCTGGATAAGGGTATGCTGCAGTCGCCGATCCGACAGAACTCCCCGGACTCCCGCCCCAGCGACCAAGACCTGTCGGCGGGGATCGCGGCGTTGGCCTCCAGTGCCGTCGCGTCCATGCCGAGCCGGTTGCTCTTCACCAGACCGCGATCGGCGAGCAAGCCAAGCACCCAGCCCCGCACCTGACGGCGCGTTTCCACGTCGATCAAGCGCCGCGTCCGCGAAAGCGTCGAATGATCTGGCGTCCGCTCGCTCAGCCCAATGTTCAGAAACCGCCGAAGCCCCAGAGGGTCGGCGATCCGCCAGGCGCCATACGAGCCTGATGGCGATCCGCCGGACCATGGCGTTTGCTTTCCCGCGGCGGCGAGTATGGGGTGAATTTCATGCTGGAGCTTCCCGCCTACGCCGGACCGGCGCCAGATGCCAGAGGTGTTCAACCCGGTCGAAACGGCAATGGCGGGCGAAGATGCCCTTCGCTCTCGGCTGCACCAAAGCCTCCAAGGTCCCCAAGGTCGTCTTCCGCCGGGTCCCCTCGTCCGTTTCCCCGTTTCTTTTGAATATCAGCCTACTGAGCCATTGGAATATTTTGAGAAATCCGGAGACTGGTCTCAAACCCCACTCGGTTGGTTCAAGGGCGTGGCTATGCAGCGCCGTGTGGATTACCTTGACGAGCGTCATCGGGTTCGGGCCGAACGGGATCATCTCCCAAAACACGGCCTTATCGAACAACTGCCTTAGGAGCCGCTTGGCACGTTGCTTGGTCGGTGTCGCCAGCGGAAGCGTCTTCATCCAGGCTGGCACTTCCATCGGGCGGATCTCGGCGATTTGCGTCTCGCCCCACTTCGGGCGAATCGTCGATTCGAGCATGGACGTATCCACGTCGCGCGTGCTCTTGGCCAGCTCCGACAGGTGCTCCTTCTTGTAACGGTCGATGACCGCGCCCAGAGTGACCGCGACCGGCACAGGTTCCGCAATGCCGCTGTTGAGCCGATCCAGAGCCGGCTCGAGGTGCTTCCAGAGGTCCCGCTCGTATTTGAAATAGGCAACCGGGTAGGTTTCCTGTTTCATGACGCCTTTGATCCTGTAGCGCGACACCCAAACGTCCTTGCCCCCGGCACGCGTCTCGCGCCGGATTGACCCACGCTGGTATCTTAAAGACATGGCTTGCCTCGCTCTCATTCACGCCGTTGACCTGTGCAAGGTTGGCTTGAATATCCCCGCTTTTCGTTCTGAGGAGACTGTGGGCGAGGCGTATCACGCAAGTCGTTGATTTCACAAGTGGCCCCGTAGCTCAGGTGGATAGAGCAGCAGTTTCCTAAACTGCGTGTCGGAAGTTCGAGTCTTCCCGGGGTCACCATGGTCTTCGCCTGCGGCGCGACCTCGATCTGGTTTTTGACTTGGCGTCGGTGCGGGATTATATTGACGGCATAGAAAGACCGTTTCATTCGCAGGCGGCCTCCCGTTGAGGCTGCGCCACCCATCACGGCAATCGCCAGGATGCTCGGGAAGGCGGTGAAAATCCGCCACTGCCCCGCAACTGTGAGCGCACCTGCCCCGTAGCCCGTCAAGATGGGCAAGGGCAGGGAATCAGCCAGGCCGTTTCCGCCGCACGGACGGAAGCCGGCCTTGAAACCACTGCGGCAATGCCTCCAGGGGCGCGCCGCGGGAAGGTGGCTGCGATGCGCGAGTCAGGAGACCGGTCCTTGGCGCCCAGCACCCGCTTGCGTTCCGAGGGGAACGAAGGAGCCACGATGCCTGTCTCTATTCCGCAGAAGCCCCGCCTTCAACCGAGTCTTTTCCGCCATTCTTTCCTCTTTCCTTCGCTCGCCATCCTCGCCGTTCTCTTTTCGGTCGCGTCCGCGCGTGCGGCTACCGTGCGCGGCGTTGTCACCGATGCCTCGGGAGCGCGGATTTCTGGAGCCAACGTGGTTCTGATTGCCGGCGGAAAGCCGGTGGCCTCGGCAGTCTCCGCCAGGGACGGCAGCTTCAGCATGCTGACTGGGGTCGAGGGCCGGTTCTTCCTGCTGGTCTCGGCGCGCACCTTCCGGCAACTGGAAACGCCAGCCTTCTACGCGGGCCGTCTCGACGCGGTGGAGCGCAGCGTGGTCCTGGAGCCGGAGTGGGTGAGGGAATCGATTGTGGTGACGGAGACGGGAACGCCGACGCCGCAGCCGCAGACCAGCTCTTCGACCAGTGTGCTGACGCCGCTTGACCTGGCGCTGAGGACCGATCTGGTCGGGGCGCTGCGGCAGATGCCGGGCGTCTTCGTGACACAGGAAGGACAGCTCGGCGCCGAGACTTCGATCTTCGTGCGCGGTGGAGACTCAGACGCGAACAAGATCCTCATCGACGGCGTGAGCGCCGGCGACCTGGGCGGGCAGTTCGACTTCGGGCCGCTGTCGTCCACGGGCTTGGAGCGGGCCGAGGTTTACCGCGGGCCGGACTCGAACCTTTACGGGGCAGATGCGGCCAGCGGCGTGGTGGCGCTGACGACGGCGCGCGGCACCACGAACTTCCCGTCGGTGCTCTTCCAGGGCGAGGTGGGGAATCTTCAGACTTCGCGCGAGGAGCTGGAGCTGGCCGGCGCGCGGGGCAAGCTGGATTACCTGGGCGCCTTCAGTTGGTTGCAGACCGCGAACGACGTGCCGGGGGACGAGTACCACGTGGCGACCACGGCGGCGAATTTTGGCTGGCAGCCGAGCGCGAACACACAGATCAGGGCCACGCTGCACTACGGCGTGGATGCCACGGGCGTGCCGAACGCGTGGGATTTCTATCACATCGCCGACGACCGCAAGGAGGGCGACCAGGATATCTTCACCGGGTTGACGCTGGACAACCAGACGACGCCGGGTCTGCACAACCGCTTTCAGGCGGGGCTGGCGCGCAAGCGGGAGCAGTCGAAGCAGTGGTATCCGGCGGGGTACTGCCAGCCAGTGAACAGTTGCAGCGGCGCGGCAAACAGTTACACGGGCGGCAATTTCTACGGGCTGCCGGTGCGGATCCACGGGGCCAACGGCTACAGCGTGACCGGCCCGGCTCTGCTGAACTACAGCACGGCCTGGGGCAGTGTCTATCCGAACCGGCTGGACCTGATCTCGAACCGGAACGAGGCGGACTACCAGGGCGACCTGCGGCTGACGCCGCACCTGCAACTGCTGGCCGGTTTCCGCTGGCAGGGCGAGCGGGCGGCCGAACGCCTGCCGGCCTACTCGATCAACCAGAAGATCGACCGCACAAATTACGACTATCTCTTTGCCGCGCACGGCGACTTCAAGTCGCGGTTCTTCTACTCGCTGGGCGGGGCAGCCGAGCATTATCAACTGATCGGCAACGGTATCTCGCCGCGCATTGGGCTCACCTTCTACGCCAGGCGGCCGCGCAAGGGCGTTCTGGCCGGGACGCGCGTGACCGGGAGCTTTGCGCAGGGCGTGCGCGAACCGAAGATGACCGACGAGCTTGGTTCGCTGTACGACTTCATGGAGCGGAACGGCGGGCAGTCGATGATCGGCCAACTGCATATCTCGCCGCTGGAGGCGCCAACCGCGCGCACGTGGGAAGGCGGCGGCGAGCAGGCCTTCTTCAGCCAGCGGCTTGTCTTCCGGGTCACCTACTTCCACAATGAATACGGGCGGGAGATCGAGAGCGTGGGCGTGGGGCTGCTTCCCAAGCTGCTGCCCAACCTGTCGGCGGCGCAGTTGGCGGCGCTGCAGGCGTTCTTGAACAACAACTACGCCTACTCGCTCGACCTGAACTCGCTTGCCTTCCGGGCGCAGGGCATCGAGGCGACGGTGGAGAGCGGCTTCGGGCGGAACCTCTTTCTGCGCGGCGGCTACACCTACCTGGACGCGGTGGTGCAGCGCTCGTTCTCGAGCGACAACGCGGCCCTGCTCTCGGGCACGGAGCCGATCTTCGACGGGATTCCCGTGGGCATCTACTCGCCGCTGAAGGGCGCGCGGCCTTTCCGTCGGCCTCCGCACACGGGCTTCTTCACGGCCACCTACGCCGAGAGGCGCTTCACGGCGGCTTTCACGTCGGCCATCGCCAGCCGCAGCGACGACTCGGACTTTCTGGGCTACTCGGATCTGAACCAGGGCAACTCGCTGGTTCTGCCGAACCGCAATCTGGACTTCGGCTATGCCAGCCTGGGCCTGGGCGGCAGCATGAAGCTGGCCTCGTGGCTTGGGGTCTTTGTTCGGGCGGACAACCTGACCGGTGACCGGCACATTGCCCCGGTCGGTTATCCGAGCCTGGGGTTCACTGTTCGGACCGGTTTGCACCTCGACCTGGGCAAACCCGCCAGCCGGTAATTTCCCTCATCCGATCTTTGTGCTCGCCGGGTTATGCTGAGGCAGCCGCCGGGAGTTGTCTTCAGGCAACTTCCCGGCGGTGCGGTGCGGCTCCCCGTGGAAGAACGCCTCTCGGAAAGCTCCTGGAGGATGGCGCCGCCGGACAGAGGTCCGCGGGTTGCTCGGAGATTTGCACCGGTTTTCCACATCTTCCGGAGGAGAAGCGGCGGAAATGGGCTGAGTTTGTTCTTTCGAAAACCAATCCTGCTGCCACAAACTAGAGATGTCCACCTAGTAGCACGTTCATGGTTCTCTCCCGCATCACCACGCGAGCGCCGGAGGATGGGGTCGTCCGCCGGTACGCTCTCATTTTTGTCAACGACATTGACGTAAAGAGTGAGGAGAATATGAGACGGTTTCTTTGGAGGAGTACCGCAAGTGCCGGAGTGCTCGCCCTGGCGCTGCTGATGGGATTCAGGCCAGTCCATGCCCAGCAGACCCTGGGCTCGCTCAACGGAACGGTGCTCGATTCGTCGGGAGCCGCAGTGGCAGGAGCAACGGTGACCGCGACCAACGCTGCCACGAACTTCACGGCTACGACGAAGACACAGCCCACCGGCTTCTACCAGATATTCAATCTCCCCATCGGTCCTTACGTTATCAAGGTCTCGGCCGAGGGCTTCGAGGTGACGCAACTGAACGGGATTCCCGTGCAGGAGGCCCGCGCCACGACGGTGAACGCGACGCTGAAGGTGGGCAAGACCACCGAGTCGGTGACTGTGACCGCGACGCCGCTGCTGAACGCCACCGACACGACCAACGGCTATACGATGGACACGGCGCAGATCGATTCGGTGCCGCTGGCGACGGGCAGTTTTACGCAGGCGGCGGTGCTCTCGCCGGGCGTCAATGCCGAACTGCTCTCCAATCTGGACTCGAATTCCGGCCTGGGCAACCAGCCCATCTGGGCCAACGGCCAGCGCGACACCTCGAACACCTTCCAGGTGAACGGCGTCGACTCGACGAATCTGTTCAACGGCAAGAGCTCCTCGGGCTCGACCTCGCAGCGCTACAACTTCAACATCGGCACGAACGCGACGGCCGGCGGCTCGTATTCGGTGGGCACCTCGGTCTACGGCTCGAACGGCAACAGCCTGCCCTCCCCTCCGCCGGAGTTCATGCAGGAACTGCGCGTGAACGCCTCGATGTACGACGCGCAGCAGGGCGCCACCTCGGGCGCGCAGATTGACGTGAACACCAACAGCGGTACCAACGACTGGCACGGCCAGGTCTACGGCAACTGGGCGAACAACTCGCTGAACGCGGCGCCCTACTTCTACAACCAGTCGTACCAACTGGCGCAGCAGAGCGTGGGCGTCTTCCCCAGGTCGATGGTCAATCCCTGGCTGAGCCGCTGGGCCGGCGGCGCCACGGTGGGCGGGCCGATCAAGAAGAACAAGGTCTTCTTCTTCGCGGCCTACCAGTATCGCTCCTATTCGGACGCGGGCACGGCGCTGTCGCAGATGAACGTGCCCACGGGGCTGACCGACGATCGCTCGACGGCGGGCCTGCTGGCTGCCGACCAGGCCTGGGGCTGCACTTCGGGCTGCGCAACGGCCAACACGCTGGACCCGATCGCCGTGTCGCTGCTGAGCGCCAAAGGGCCGAACGGCCAGTTCCTCATTCCCTCGGCGCAGTCGACATCCTCTTACCAGTTCGGCGTGCCCAACGTGAACCTGCTTGGGACCTCGACGCTCATCTCGCACCAGGCGAATGTGGCCATCGACTGGGATGTGTCCAAGACCGACCGGCTCTCAACCAAGTACTTTTACCAGGACGCGCCGGTCACCAAGCCCTACGGTTTTTCGCAGACCGTCGGCTTCCCGGTGACGCAGCACAACGGTTCGCAGGTGGCGGCCATTGACAACACCATCTCGCTCGGCTCCCACGTGAACTGGGAACAGCGGCTGGGCTTTGTGCGCATGGGGTCGTTTACCGATTTCAAGCAAAGCCAACCAGGAGGCAACTTCGGCATCGGCGCCGGACAGGACGGTTACGCCGCCGGGCTGCCCGGCATTACGATCAAGAACTTCGGCGACAGCAGCAGCTATTCGCCGGCGCTTTCGCTCGGGCCGGCCAGCGTCTTCACCGACATGGGGTACTACCAGAACCGCGTGAACCCCTCGACCAACGTGATCTTCACCGCCGGCAAGCACACCATCGTGGCCGGCGGCGGCTACAGCTACACGCAGTTGAATATCACCAACGACCGCAACGGCGTGGTGCAGGTGACGGTCAACAGCTTCGACGACTTCCTGCAGGGCAAGGTGCACAGCTCGAATGTGGTGGAGAGCGTGGACCCGGTCAGCCACCGCAACAACGCCGACCGCTACTACCGGCAGAACGAACTCTCCGGCTACGTACAGGACAAGTGGCAGGCGATGCCGAACCTCAGCATCACGGCCGGCATCCGCTACGACTACCACGGCGGCATGACCGAGAAGTACGGCAATATGTTTAACTTCGATCCCGCGCTTTACGACGTGACCGGCAGCTCGACGACGGGCTTTACGGTGAACAACGCGGGTTTTGCCGTGGCGGGCAACAACAAATACCACCCGACGGCCGGCGTGAGCGACTCGACGCTGAAGGGCCGGCAGTGGGGCATCTCGCCGCGCATCGGGTTCGCCTGGGCGCCGCGCGCGCAGCACGGCAACCTGGTCATCTCGGGCGGCGGCGGCATGTACTTCGACCGCGGCGAGCTGTTTACCTACTTCTCGCAGCCGGCCGGCGGCCAGATCGGCGGCCCCTTCGGCGTCACCGAATCGGCGCCGCTGGTCAGTTACGCGAACGGCAACGGTGGCAAGCTGGCTAACCCGCTGGGCACGGCGCTGAGCTCGGCCACCTATGTGGCCCCGAACTCGGATCCCGGCTCGGTGAAGAAGGCCTTGCAGAACCAACTGAATATCATGACCGGGGCTGCCTCCGATCCGCAGTACGGCAACGCCTGCGGCGGCATCGATAGCCAGACCTACCCCGGCTATCTGGACTGCACGCCGACGCTGAACTTCGGCACCTACGACAAGAACAACGTGCTGCCGTACACGATCAACTACACGCTGAATGTGCAATGGCAGCCACGCAGCGACCTGGCGATCATGCTCGGCTACACGGGCAACCGTGGCCGGCACTCGGTGATTCCGCTGCCGCTGAACGAGCCGGGCATCGCCACACCGAGCCATCCAATCTGGGGTGAGAAGGCGACCTACGGCTTCGAGGTGCTCAACCAGTACAACCTCTTCACCGACTCCTACGGATACCAGTACTACTACCCGATCGCGGGCGAGCCGTGGAACACGGTCTCTGGCGGCAATACCGACTTCCGTGCACCCTACGTCGGGTACAACCCGAATGCCGCGGACTTCAAGACGGCGGGTGTCTCGGCCTACGACGCGCTGGAGGCGCACGTCGAGAAGCGGATGTCGCACCACGTCCAGGTGGGCGGCAGCTACACCTGGAGCCACGCTCTGGATGAACAGAGCGACATCGGCCTGTTCTTCACCGGCGACAACCCGAACAAGCTGCGCGACTCGTGGGCCTCGGCGGACTTCGACCGCACCCATGTCTTCAGTGCCAACTTCCAACTGGATGTGCCGAATGCGGCGCGCGAACACACGGCGGCGGCGTATCTGGCCAACGACTGGCACCTGACCGGCACCGGAATTCTGCAGAGCGGCGAACCCTACTCCCTCTACGAGTTCTACGGTGCCGTTGGCAGCGTCAACTTCGGCGATTACCCAAACCTGATGAACCCGGTGCTGGGCATCAAGGACCCGGCCCATCCGGGGACGGCGAAGACGGGCAGCAAGGGCGCCAGCCGCGGCCCCGGCGGGAGCTACTATCCCACCATCGATCCGACCCAGATCGCCATCAACTACGTCCAGCCAGGCGACCTGGGCGTGCCCATTTCGACCGGCAACGATCCGCAGGACATCTTCGAGACCGCCTTCAACAAGGGACAACGCAACATCTTCCGTCAGGCTGCACAGAAACGGCTCGACCTCTCTGTGCGGAAGAACTTCAAGATCACTGAGAAGATTGGCGTGCAGTACGAGTTGAACATCTTCAACGTGACCAATACGACCAGCCTCGACGTGCCGCAGGATCAGGCGCAGATCCGTCAGAATTACGCCTGCTCGAACTCCGCCACGCAGCAGTCGATCAACAACTACCTGAACTGCACGCCGGGTTCGGTGTACATCAACTACGGCCAGATTGTGACCAGCCCGGCGCCGGCAGACCAGACTTCTGTGCTGGCCAACCTGGACCAGATTCCCTATTCGACCGGAACGGGGAAGGGCCGGCAACTGCCGACGACGATTCCGGTGGGCACTTACACCTGCGTTTCGGCCTACGCCATCAGCGCCACCGAGGGCTGCCCGAACAACGCGGCGAACTTCGGTTCGGCGACGGGGACCATCGGCGGCGCACGCGCCTTCACGATGGGCATCCACATCACTTACTGACCGCCGTTCCAGTCCCGAACGCGGAAGCGGGGTCCCTTCGGGGCCCCGTTTGTTTCTCGCCGTTTTCCCGGAAGATGCGCGTGAGAAAACGAAAGGCTGTGACAATCTGAAGAAAATGCGAAGAACTGTATTAAATCGCAACAACTTCTCTTGCGGACTCGGCGGCACTGGGTTAGAGTGTTGGGAAACACTCAGAAAGTACAGCACTCTCTCTGTTTTCTCCAGGTGGTGTACCCATGGTCTGCCCCAAGTGCGATTCCTCGTCGGTTTCCGTCGTCCCGGCTGAGATTCGCCTCTATCGCAACAGCCTGCGCACGTTAAGCCATCCACCCATGACGCCGTCGCCGGACATCCGCATCTGCCACGAGTGCGGGTGGAGCGAATTCTCGATTCCGCGGGCGTGGCTGGCTGCCGGCTGGCTGCGGCAGACCGGCCCCAAGCCGACGCCGATCACGGCAGTGGCGCTGACCGCCTCGCTGGCGCATTCCTGACGGGCGAGGAGACGGGGGCGCGGCGGGGAAGAGCAACCGCGGGCGCTCGATGTATCTACGCGCCTACGGAACGGAACAAAACCGCTCTGCCTTGCAAACAGGCGCGTGCCCTGAAGAAAGAAATGGCCCCGGCAAACGCCAGGGCCACTTCGTTTTGCGCGCGAAGGCGCGGGTTTAGTACATGCCGTCCATGCCGCCGCCGTGGCCGCCGCCGGCCGGGGCCGCCTTGGGCTCGGGGATCTCGGCGATCAGAGCCTCGGTGGTGAGCAGCAGACCGGCGATCGAAGCCGCATTCTGCAGGGCGGTGCGGGTGACCTTGGTGGGATCGATGACGCCGGCCTTGACCAGGTCCTCGAAGACGCCGGTCTGGGCATTGTAGCCATAGTTGCTGTGCTTGGACTCGAGCACCTTGGCCACGACCACCGCGCCCTCCTCGCCGGCATTGGCGACGATCTGGCGCAGGGGCTCTTCGAGCGCGCGGCGAACAATCTGGGCGCCGATCTTCTCGTCGCCTTCCAGCTTGGCGATGAGCGCGTCCACGGCGGGGATGGCGCGAACCAGGGCGACGCCGCCGCCAGGGACAATGCCTTCCTCAACCGCGGCGCGGGTGGCGTGCAGAGCGTCTTCCACGCGGGCCTTCTTTTCCTTCAGCTCGGTTTCGGTCGCTGCGCCGACCTTGATGATGGCCACGCCGCCGACCAGCTTCGCAAGACGCTCCTGGAGCTTCTCGCGGTCGTAGTCGGAGGTGGTCTTCTCGATCTGCGAGCGGATCTCCTTGACGCGGCCCTCGATGTCGGACTGCTTCCCGCCGCCGTCGACGATGGTGGTGTTGTCCTTGTCGATGGTGATGCGCTTGGCCTTGCCCAGATCCTCGAGCTTGACGCCCTCGAGCTTGATGCCCAGATCCTCGGTGATCGCCTTGCCGCCGGTCAGGATGGCGATGTCGCCCAGGATGGCCTTGCGGCGGTCACCGAAGCCGGGAGCCTTGACGGCGGCCACGTTGAGGGTGCCGCGGAGCTTGTTGACGACCAGGGTGGCCAGAGCCTCGCCCTCGACGTCCTCGGCGATGATCAGCAGCGGCTTGCCGCCGCGGGCAACCTGTTCGAGCAGCGGAAGCAGGTCCTTCATGGCGCTGATCTTCTTCTCGTAGATCAGGATGTAGGGGTCTTCCAGGATGACTTCCAGACGCTCGGCGTCGGTCACGAAGTAGGGGCTCAGGTAGCCGCGATCGAACTGCATCCCCTCCACCAGTTCAAGATCGGTGCGCATGGTCTTGGACTCTTCGATGGTGATGACGCCGTCCTTGCCCACACGCTTGACGGCCTCGGCAATGATGTCGCCGATCTCCTGGTCGCCGTTGGCGGAGATGGCGCCCACCTGGGCCACCGAATCCTCGTCGACGGGCTTGGAGATCTTGCCCAGAGCGCCGCCCTCGGTCCACTTGCCTTCCTTGTCGCGGGTGCCGATGATGGCCGTGACGGCCTTGTCGATGCCGCGCTTCAGGGCGGTGGGGTTGGCGCCGGCGGCAACCGTCTTCACGCCTTCGCGGAAGATCGACTGGGCCAGAACCGTGGCGGTGGTGGTGCCGTCGCCGGCAACGTCGGAGGTCTTCGAGGCGACTTCCTTGACGAGCTGGGCGCCCACGTTCTCCATCGGGTCCTTCAGCTCGATTTCCTTGGCCACCGTCACGCCGTCCTTGGTGATGGTGGGGGAGCCGAACTTCTTCTCGATCACGACGTTGCGGCCCTTGGGACCGAGCGTCGCCTTGACTGCGTCTGCCAGCGTGTTGACGCCGCGCAGGATCGCCTGACGGGATTCCTCACCGTGCAGTATCTGCTTTGCCATTACCTTCTCCTGAGTTCGTAGTTCCTAGTTCGTAGTTCGCGGTTGCCGGTTCCCAGTCGCCGCAGCTGCCGCGTTCACTCAAATCTGTGAACTACGAACTGCAAACTGTGAACTGGCCCGCGCGGCGGGCTTGCTACTTGATGATGCCGAGGACCTCTTCCTCGCGCATGATCAGGAACTCCTCGCCGTCGATCTTGATCTCGGTGCCGGAGTACTTGCCGAAGAGAATGCGGTCGCCGGCCTTCACATCGAGGGGGAAGACCTTGCCTTCGTCGTTGGACTTGCCCTTGCCGACGGAGATCACTTCGCCCTCCTGGGGCTTCTCCTTGGCGCTGTCGGGGATGATGATGCCCCCGCGGACGGTTTCCTTTTCTTCCATGCGGCGGACCAGGATGCGGTCGTGGAGCGGGGTAAAGCTGGTTCCTGCCATTGCGATGCTTCTCCTTCGCGTTCTCGCGCGGGTCGGGACGAATCCCTGCCGCGGGATTTCTGTGGTGTTTGAGACGATGCGTGGAACGGCCGCCTGCCGCCTCGGAAACCGAGGCCGAAGCCACTTCATCACTGCAAAGAGGCCACTGCTAGCAGTCTTGCCTTCCGATTGCTAAGTCTAGGGGGCAGGGAGGCGTTTGTCAAGTTCCGGTCGGGATTATATGAGCCAAGGATGCTCATATTACGTGATTGCGAACAGCGAGTACCTCCCGCAGAGCAGGACGCGTTATGGTTGACGGCCCGTCAAAGGGGCTGCGGTCACAACGCTCCAGGCCGGCAGTACCCAGCCACCGCCGCCAGAACCCAGCCACCGCCGCCAGTGCCCAGCCACTGCCGCCAGAACCCAGCCACCGCCGCCAGAACCCAGCCACCGCCGGCAGTACCCAGTCACCGTCGGGAGTGCCCAGTCACCCCGCGCCGTAGGCGCAGAGTTGGTTAGCCCCGCGCTTCAGCGTGGGGTGAGCCTAACCAACAACTTCCCCGGAGTCCCGTAGGGACGGCGCCTCAGCATCCTTCACATCCCTCTCGCGCCCTTGCGAATGGAATGGAAGATCCAAAACCGGGGGCGGCTCCCGTAATTGTCAAACACCGACTGTCTCCCCGACAGAGGCGGGGGGCCGCGTTGATTGAAACTCGTCATCCGCTCCTCGCCTCAGCCAGGCTTCCGGCCGACGCGCCTGCCCCGTCCGCCCTTTCAACGGCCGCGCCCGAAGATTTACAATCGATGCCATGCTGCGCCGTTCGTTCTTCTCCGTTTGCCTTCTGGCCGTCCTCGCGGCCGCGATCTTCACGCCTTTCTCGGCTGCCGCCCAGGACTCAGCCAAACGCGGGCGCAAGTACAAGGCGCCGCCGGCGACCGCGAAGATCGAGGTCACGGTCCTGCGCGACGTCGACGGCAAGCCGATCGAGAACGCCAGCGTCATCTTCCACCCCATGGTCAACGACCGTAACAAGGGGAACATGGAGCTGAAGACGAACGAGGACGGCAAGACCGTAATCGACGTCATCCCGATGGGGGATACGCTGCGGCTGCAGATCATCGCCAAGGGCTTCCAGACCTTCGGCGACGACTACCCGGTCGACAAGGCACAGATGGCGATCGAGGTGCGGATGAAGCGGCCGGGCGAGCAGTACTCGATCTACAAGCCCCACCCGCAGGCGGATGCCGGGAAGGGAACGGCCCCGGCCACGCCGGACAAGCCGGCCACGCCGCCCGTCCCGCCTGAGCCGAAGTAGAGCAGGTCACGAGAAGTTCCACCGCGTCTGGGGATGCACATGCCATGACGGAACCTCTTGCCGGCAAAACGGCGCTAGTGACCGGAGGCGCACGCCGCATCGGCCGGGCTATTGCGCTTGCGCTGGCAGAGGCTGGCGCGGACGTGGCGCTGACCTGGCGCACATCGGAAGCCGATGCAACGAAGACCGCCGCCGCGATCGAGGCGCTGGGACGCCGCGCGCTGACGCTTGCCTGCGACGTTCGCAGCGAGGCGGAGGTCCGGTCGACGGTCGCAGAGACAGCGAGCCGCTTCGGCCGCATCGACATTCTGGTGAACAATGCCGCGGTCTTTGAGTCGGCGCGGCTGGAAGAGCTGAGCCTCTCCGCATGGGACGCGGTCTTCGCCACCAATGCGCGCGGGCCGTTTCTGGTGGCGCGCGAGGCGCTGCCGCACCTGCGCGCCGCCCAGGGAAGAATCGTCAACATCGGCTCGCTGGGCGGTCTGCGCGCCTGGGCCGGCCACGCGCACTATTGCGCCGCCAAGGCTGCCGTGCATATGCTGACGCAAGCCATGGCGCGCGCCTTTGCCCCGGAGGTGACGGTGAACTGCGTTGCCCCGGGATGGATCGAAATGGAGGGCGAGGCGGGCGAGGAGGCGGCGCGCTTTGCCGCCCGGACGCCGATGCGGCGCAATGGACGGGCCAGCGAGGTTGCGGATGCCGTGCTCTTCTTTGCCACCGGCCCGCGCTTTGTCACCGGGCAAATTCTGGCTGTCGACGGCGGACTGAGCCTGTAACCGGCGGCTTCAGCGGCCGAAGAGGCGTTTCAGGAAGCCACTCTGGCCGCGAGGCGCATCCTCCGGCAGGTCACTGGGGTCGGCCTTCTTCGGCGAACTGGCGAACCTGCGCGCCGAGAAGCGGAGCGGTACGCGCTCCCGCAGGCCCACCGCAACGGGCTGAGTGGGCAACGCCACGCCGTCAACGGCGGCCTGCGGGTTGGTGACGCAGAGCCGGCGGGCGGTCTCCTCGCCCATCTTCTCGGTCACGTAGTCGTAAGCCCTTTTCAAATGAGGCGGGCGCCACTCGACATGGTGGGCGTCGGTGGCCAGGAAGTGAACCCAGTTGCGCTCCAGCAACTCGTTCGAGAAGGCCTCGGCCATGCGTCCGAAGCGCCCGTAGAGCGAGCAGGCCGTAACCTGGACCAGGCAGCCCTTGCGCAGCAGCTCGGCCAGGATCTCCGGATTGTCGAGCAGCACCGGATAGCGCTCTGGATGGGTGACGATCAGCGTGTATCCGGCGGCCTGCAGATGGAAGAGCGCTTCGTCCATCTGCGGCGGAATGGACCTGTTGGCGAACTCGATGAGCAGGTATCCCTTGCCGTCGATCGAGTAGCGTAGCGGGTTGGCGCGGGCCTCGCGGATGTTCTCGGCGGTCAGGTGCAGGTCGCAAGCCAGGCTGAGCTCGATCTCGCCGCGGAGCGCCTCGCGCAGCTCCTGAAAGCGCGCCTCGACGATCCCTGCGTTGTATGGGTAGGCTTCGCTGGAGTGGGGAGTGCAGACGATGCGGGTGACGCCTTCGGACGCCGCTTCGCGGGCCATGGCCAGCGAGGTTTCCAGATCGGGCGCTCCATCGTCGACGCCGTAAATAAGGTGCTGGTGGATATCGATCATCGGGCTCCGCCCTTCCGCGGGAGAGGCGTTACCGGGTGGCCAGAGCGTCGACCATCGAGGCAAAGATCTTCCAGCCGTCGGAGGAGCCCAGCAGCCGCTCGCTGGAACGGTCCGGATGCGGCATCATGCCCAGGACATTGCGCTTCTCGTTGAGAATTCCGGCGATGTTCGAGAGCGATCCGTTCGGGTTGGCCTCGGCGGTGATCTGGCCCTCGGCGCTCGCGTAACGGAAGGCGATGCGGTCCTCGGCCTTCAGCCGCTCCAGCTCTTCGGGTGTGCAGAAGTAGTTGCCCTCCATGTGCCCGATGGGAATGCGGAGGACCTGGCCCACGGAGAGCTGGCTGGTGAAGGGGCTGTCGACCGTCTCGGTGCGCAGATGCACCTGGCGGCAGATGTACTTCAGGCCGGCATTGCGCATGAGCGCGCCAGGCAGAAGGCCGGCTTCGGTGAGGATCTGGAAGCCGTTGCAGATGCCCAGCACCAGGCCTCCGCCGTCCGCGAAGCGGCGGACCGCCTGCATCACCGGCGAGAAGCGGGCGATGGCGCCGGTACGGAGGTAGTCGCCGTAGGCGAAACCGCCGGGAACCAGGACCGCGTCGACACCCTGCAGGTCGTCCGAGTCGTGCCAGAGGAAGGTGACGGGCTGGTTCGCCATTTCGGCAATCACGTTGTAAGTATCGTGGTCGCAGTTGGAGCCGGGAAAGACCAGAACACCGAATTTCATGCAACTAGGGTATCAGTTTCGGGCTGCCCTGGAGGAAGATCGGCCCACGCGGAGCAGGGCAATCGCAGAAAGCAAAACCAGGGGCCTCGCACGCGTACGTCGACCTCATTTGACCCGCAGTCGTCTGAAGGCTCTGACTCGCAGTCGTCTCAGGTCCCGGAGGGACTGCTCGAAAATAGCCCAGGGTGGAGCGCAGCGGAACCCTGGGAATACGGCCAAAGCACTCGTCCGCGCCCTGGAGGGGCGCTGCGAGACCGATGCACAAGGCCTCCAAGCCGATTCATGCAATCGCGCCCGCGGGGGCGGCCTTCTCAGTAAGCAATCCGGAGTTCCATGCCCTTGCCGTCGTCGGGAACCAGAGCGGTGATGCGGTGATGCTCGGCGTCGTAGCCGGGGTTGACCGGCGCCGCCGGGCCGCCGCTGACCGACGCGCTGACGCCGGTCGCGGGGCGAAGGGAACCGTAGACCTCGATGGACAGCAGCTTCCACCAGGGAGCGAAGCTGCCGCGGTGCGGTCCTACGGCGACGGTCAAACCCTGGCCGGTCGCCTGGCAACTGAAGCCGATGCGAAGAAACTCGCCCTTCTCGAAGGCGTAGCTGATGCCGTCGTCGAGATAAAGGCTCCCGGTGCAGTCGGTGCCCGGCGCCGGCGGATAGACGCGCAGGGTGAGCGGCCCTTGCGGCGTCTCCTCGGTGCTTTCGACCAGGGGCTGCTCGGGGAGGATGGAGCCGGCCCGCACGAAGACCGGGAGAGTTTCGAGAGTGCGGTGAATGCGCAGCTCGGGCTGATTGACGAGCGAGTTGTCGATGGCTTTGCGGCCGGATTTGCCTTCGACCCGGGCGCCGGTCCAGTAGTCGTACCAGCCCACCGGCGGCAGCGCCACGTTGAAGTCGTCTCTCTCGTCGGGGAAGGGGCTCTGCGCCACAAGCAGGCCGGGACCGAGCAGGAAGGAGCCGGGGTTGCTGATGTCGATGGGCTCTCCGTCGCCGATGCCCTGCGGAAACTCGAGGAAGAGCGGGCGCAGGATGGGCAGGCCGGTGCGGCTCATCTCTTCGGCAACGGTGTAGAGATAAGGCAGCAGGCGGTAGCGCTCCTCGATGTACCGGCGTCGCAGGCTCAGATCTTCGGGTGTGCCGTTCTCCCACGGCTCCCGCGGCTGTGTGCCCGTCTCCGAGTGATTGCGGTCGATGGGATGAAAGGCCGCCGCTTCGATCCACCGCGTCAGCAGCTCCGGCTGTGGCGAGCCGGCGTAGCCGCCCACGTCGGCGCCGCTCAGGGCAAAGCCGCTTAGGCCAAGGTTGAGCAGTTGCGGGGTGGTCTGGCGCAGGTGGTTCCAGGAGCTGGAGTTGTCGCCGGTCCAGGTAGCCGCGTAGCGCTGGCCGCCGGCATAGGTGGCGCGGGTCAGCACGAAGGGGCGGGTCTGGGGATCCAGACGGCGCAGCCCCTCCCAGGTGCCGCGCGAATTCAACATGCCGAAGATGTTGTGTACCTCAAGATGCGAGGCAAGCCGGGTTTGAAAGCCGGGCTCTTCGATGCGATGCCGGTTGTCGTCGGGCATGGTCTTTCCCGGCGTTCCGAAGACGGCCGGTTCGTTCATGTCGTTCCAGAATCCTGCAACGCCCTCGTGCACGAATCCGGCATAGAGCGTGCCCCACCAGTCGCGCGTGGACTTGCGCGTGAAATCGGGAAAGACAGCTTTTCCGGGCCAGACCGTGCCAATGTAGGGTTGACCGGCGGCCGTCTTGACGAAGTGGTCGCCGGCCAGGCCCTCGTCGTAGGGCTTGTAGCCGGCGTTGGGCAGCCAGGCCAGGTGGAGGTCGGTGACGGCCACCGTGTGCAGATGCTGGGCCTTCAGGTCGCGAATCATCTGCTCGAAGTGAGGGAAGCGCTCGGTGTCGACGGTGAAGGGGCGGTTGTTCTGCTGGTAGTCGATATCGAGCCAGATGGCGTCGGAGGGAATCCGCTCGGCGCGGAGGGTGGAGGCGATCCGCCGGACCTCCGACTCGGGCGAGTAGCTGTAGCGGGACTGCTGATAGCCGAGAGCCCAGAGCGGCGGCAGGGGCGTGGCGCCGGTGAGCCAGGCCCAGGCGGCAACCACCTTCTTCGGCTCCGGGCCGTAGAGGAGGTAGTAAACGAGAGGACCGCCCTCGGAGCCAAAGGAGTAGCCGTCGCGATACTCCTTGTTGAAGTCGAAGCTGGTCCGCCAGGTGTTGTCCAGGAAGATGCCGGCAGCCACGCCCTTGCGGAATTTGAGGAAGTACGGAATGGACTTGTAGAGCGGATCGGTGGACTCCTGCCATCCGTAGGCGTCGGTGTTCCAGTCTGCGAAAGCCTGGTTGCGACGGTCGAGGGGACCGGCCTTGTCGCCGAGGCCGAAGTAGTGCTCGTCGGGCGGGGAGCTGTGGTAGACGCGGAAGGACGAGCCGTGGAACTCGATGGGGCGGCCCGGCAAGTCCCGGCTGACTAGAGCGCCAGCGGCGTCGGTGACGGTCAGCGCGAGCGGGTCCTTGTTGAGGCGGACCGTGAGCAACCGGGTCTTGAACTCGATCTCGGAGCCCCCGAGGGTGGTCCGTACGGGCACGCCGGCGGTGCGAGCCTCAGGCAGAACGGACCAGGAAGCATCCTCGGGAAGCACTCCTGCGGCTCCGGCGCGCACCCGGAGCACGTCGTCGCGCAGGGCGGTGATCTCCAGGATGGCGCTGCCCGACCGGACCTCGACGCCGTTTGGAAGCGCGCGGGCCGAGGTGACCCGGTCGAGGCGGACGAAGCTCTGGCGCTGCGGCGCATCGGCGCCCGCCCATGCCGGCCGGGCGGCGGCAAGCAACAGCAGAACCATCGAAACTGCGGGCCATCTTCTTGCCTGGCTCACATTGCACCCCGGAAGCGGAACCCAGAGGAGAAGGATACTGCTCTGGGAGCCCAATGGGAAGTCGGCGGCAACCGGGCACCAAATTCGGAGGCCTCGCGCACGCATTCCCGCTCCTCGCCGCTGCCGCGCCAGGGACAGCGAGCGCAACCCGGCCCTGCACGACGAGTTCGACACCGAGACCGGCGGGCAGGCGCCGCGGGACGGGATGCGACGCGGAAAGAACCCCGCCATGCGCTCTGAGCCGCGCAAACGCGCCGGTGATATACTCACAGCGGCGGGCGCGTGCCGCGCCGGCATCTTTGAATCACCTTGAGGTTTCCATGTCCGGCCATTCCAAATGGGCCACAATCAAGCACAAGAAGGGCGCGCTGGATGCCAAGCGCGGCAAGATATTCACCCGCCTGATCAAGGAAATCACCATTGCCGCCAAGGGCGGCGGCGGCGACCCTGACGGCAACCCGCGCCTGCGCACGGCCATTCTGGCGGCGAAGGCGGAAAACATGCCCCAGGAAAACATCAAGCGCGCCATCCAGCGCGGCACCGGCGAACTGGAAGGCGTGAACTACGAAGAGATCGCCTTCGAGGGCTACGGCCCCGGCGGCGTCGCCATCATCGTGGAAGTGCTGACCGATAATCGCAACCGCGCGGTGAGCGAAATCCGTCACACCTTCTCGAAGCACGGCGGCAACCTGGGCGAGTCCGGCTCGGTCCGCTTCCTGTTTGCCAAGAAGGGCCTGATCGCCATCGAAAAACACGCTGCGACGGAAGAGAAGCTGTTGGACATCGTGCTCGAGCACGGGGGCGACGACCTGAGCGACGAAGGCGACAGTTGGGAGATTACGACTGACCCGGCAGCCTACGAGGGCGTTCTGAACGCCGTGAAGGCGGCAAAGATTCCCACGGTGATGAGCGAAGTCACCATGGTTGCCTCCACCTACACCAAGCTGGAAGGCGCGCCGGCGGCGCAAATGATGCGGCTGCTCGAAGCTCTCGAGGATCTCGACGATACGCAAAACGTCTACTCGAACTTCGACATGGATGCCGAGCAGATGGAGCAGGTGACCGGCTGAACCACGGCGAGGGAGAGAACGAGGAAGGCCGCCCGGCGTGGCGGCCTTTTTTGGGTGGCTGCGGTGCGCGGTCCGGTCCAGTTGTGCGGATCCGGTCCCAGGCTCCGCGGACTCTCCAACGCTGCGCGGAATCCTTTTTTGAAATCTGTTGGATAGCAAGAGGGAAGGAAAGAACTTTGACTTCAAGCACGAAGATGATTGTCATTGCCCTTGCGGCCGCATTGGCCGCGTGTGGAAGCGCGACGCGCGCCGAGATGCCGGAGTCTCCGGCGCCTGCTGGCGCCGCTGCCGCTGCTCCCGAGGCCGCGGCGAACCCGGTGGCGCACGTCCGCCAGGCGCGCAGTTGGGAATACGGCCCATTTGTGAACGGGGGATTCGGAGTGGGCGACCGCTCCGATTTCAAATTCCTGTCGGCTGGCTTCCAGGTGGGCAAACCACTGTCCAGGGTGATCCATGCCGGCCCGCTGAGCGGCCAGTTCGAATTCAGCAGCAATATCATGCCCCTCTGGCAGGCCTACACGCCGTCGCACCACGAGAAGAATTACACCTGTCCCGGCGGCGGCTCCTGCCCGGAACCGGTTGGCGGCGGCACCTACAGAGGAGTCGGCATGACGCCTGTCATCCTCCGCTGGAACCTGCTGACCAGCTCGCACAAGGTCCAGCCGTGGTTCCAGGGCGCGGGCGGATTGATCTACACCACGCACAAGTTTCCGCCGGACATCCTGGTCCCGCACGGCAAAGAGGGCGGGACCAGCGTGTGGAACTTCGCGCCTCAGGGAGGCTTCGGCATTCACTACTTCACGCGGCCGGGGCGCTCGATTGATCTGGGCTTGAACGCTGTGCACATCTCGTCGGCGTCGCTCGGCGACCGCAATCCGGGCGTGAATGCCAGCCTTCAGATCCAGGTGGGCTACACCTTCTGGAAATAGCCGCTTGCGCCGCAGTATGCGCTGGTGAAGCAACGGGAATCATGAGCGAACCGGTTGTCGAGTGCGTGCCCAACTTCGCGGAGGGCGTCGATCTGCGCCGCGTCGAGGCCATTGTGGCCGCGATGCGCGTCGAAGGGGTGCGCCTGCTCGACTGGACGATGAATGCCGATCATGGCCGCACGGTGGTGACCATCGCCGGGCCGCCGCAGGCAGTGGTGGAAGCGGCGGTGCGAGGCGCGGGACGGGCGGCGGAGCTGATTGACCTGACCAGCCAGCAGGCCGCCCATCCGCGGATCGGGGCGGCCGACGTGATTCCCTTTGTTCCCGTCTCCGGCATCAAACTCGAGCAGTGCGCGCTGCTGGCGCGGCAGGCGGGTCTGGAGATCTGGCGGCGGTTCTCGATCCCCGTGTACTTTTACGAGGCTGCGGCGGCGCGGCCGGACCGGGCGAATCTCGACGAGGTGCGCAGCGGCCAGTTTGAAGAGCTGCGCGAGGCCGTGCGCAAGGACTCCTCGCGGCGTCCGGATCTGGGCGGGCCGGGACTGCACCCGACTGCCGGCGCCTGCGCCGTAGGGGCGCGCAGGTTTCTGGTTTCTGTCAACCTGGCCTTCGACTCGGGCGACATGACCATGCTGCGCTCGATTGCCCGCGAACTGCGTCCGGCCGCCAGCGGGCTCAAGGGAGTCAAGGCGCTCGCGGTTCTGCCCCGCGGGCGCGCCCAGCTCGCTCTGAACATCAGCGACTTTGCCGCAACCCCGGTCTCGCAGGTCTACCGCAAGGTCTGTGCGCTGGCGCAGAGGTTTAGGGCCGCTCCGGTTTCCGGCGAGGTGATCGGCCTGATTCCCGAGGCGGCCTGTGAGCGCGAAAGCGAGTGGATGCGTCTAATGGTTGAGTTCGATCCGGAGACGAAGATCCTGGAGCGTCGGCTTGCCGCGCCCATGGCCTGGCCGGGCGAGCAGTGAGCCGCGCAGCCGTGGCGGCTAAACTAGAACAGGAACCGGAGCCGGCGCCATTGCCGGACCTTTCACTCGGCTTGGCGCGAGTCACCGCTGCGCAGTGGGCCGCCCATCCCTGGAGGATGATTCTTTGAGAGCTTTTCTTGGGGTTGCACTTTCGACCTTGATGCTTGCCGGCGCACAGGCTGCGTTTTCGGCCCAGCTGAGCACCGATGCCCGCATCTCGATTCCGCGCGAGGTGCAGCAACTGGTCGTCATCGACTACCGCGCCATGCAGAACTCGACTGCGGCGATGGACCTGCGCGACCGCGTGATGCCGCCCGAACTGAAGGTCTTCGACGAGGCGCTGCGCAAGTCGGGGCTGAACGACAACCACGACGTCGAGCAACTGGCCTTTGCCCTCTTCCGCACCAAAGACTCGGGCGACGATCTGGCCACGGTGGGCGTGGCGCAGGGGCAGTTTCCCGTGCAGGAGATGATCGCCAACTTCCGCAAGCAGAGGCTGAAGCCGACCCTTCTGCGGACGAACAAGATCTATCCCATGGGCAAGACGGGGATGATGCTCTGCTTCGTCGATCCTTCGACGATGGTCTTCGGCGCGGGCGAAGCAGTGGAAAAGGCGCTGGACGCGCGCGACGGCGTGACGCAGAGCCTGCTCAACAACTCCCCGATGATGGATGCGATGCGGAGCGTGGACTGGGAACCGCTGTGGAGCATCCTCGACCAGAAGGGCACGCAGATCATGATGCGCCAGGTGCTGGGCGAGGCGGGTTCGATCACCGACTTCGAGACCGTGCGCAAGCATCTGCTGGCTTCGTGGTACTCGATGGACTTCCAGCACGGCGTCAAGTTCGACCTGACGATCTCGACCGGCGACTCGTTTGCCGCCGCCACCATCTCGTCTCTGCTGAACGCGGCGGTGGTGCTGCGCAAGCTGAGCTCTTCCGATGTGGAGAAGCAGGCGCTGGCAGCGACTTCGATCTCCTCTGACTCGGGCAAGCTGGCCATTCACTTTGCCTGCACCGACGAGCAGTTTGCCGGCCTGCTCAAGTCTCCGCTCTTCCAGAGCATGGTGCGCTAGCAGCCCGTGGTGAGAGTCAGGTTTTGAAAGGGCACGGCTTCACAGGCTGCGGAAGAACCTACGGAGTGGGCTTTGTAACAGCCTCCTACCGGCTTTGCCGGCCCGCGGCCCATGAAACGGTAGCGCTGGCCTCACGGCCGGCTGTAGCGCGGGCGTCCTCGCCCGCGCTCGCCCTCCACGAGCCATCGGAGTCGTTTCTTTCTACTCCTGCATCCCATTCCCCCCTCCCGGCTCACAATGGAATGGAAGACTCCCGCAGGAGTGGGGAGAGAGGCCCGCTCCGCGGCGACGCGGAGCCGCTCCGGAGGGTCGATTTTGACGGACCCCTCCCCCCACCCTGCACAGTTCGACAGTCAGACAGTGCTCTCCCATAGATCGCAGTCAGCCGATGGGGTGCAAGTAGAAGAAAAAAAGGCCGATTTTGACGGACCCCTCCCCCCGCACCATGCAGTAAGACAGTAAGACAGGAAGACAGTAAGACAGTAAGACAGTGCGCCCGCAAGCTCGCAGCCAGCCAGATGGGGTGCAAGTAGAAGAAAAGAAAGGACGTACCTCGGGATGGCTCCCACCCCCCCTGGGTCACTTTCTTCTCTTGTTTGCAGCTAACGCAAAGCTAAGTACTTTGTAATCAATGTATTACAAAACATCTCTGTTAACTTATCCGTAAACAGAAACCCAGTTTTTTGCCAGAAAAAACCCACTTTTTGACCGAAAACCGCCCTTCCTTGCTCGAATTGCGCCTGCCGCAGCCGGTTCGGTTGCGGAAAATGCGTGTCAGCGGGAAGAAAGCCGTGGCTGGAACTCGGCCTTCCCGCCGGGGAGCAGCACGATCTGGAGCGTTCCTTCCTGCCCCTCGGAGAGAACAGGGCCATCGATGGCTGGCTGCCGGCCGTCCGGCGCGGTGTATTGCACCTTGACCGGGCCGGAGCCGCGCAGGGTGATGCGGTAGTGGAAGACCTCGCCGGCGGCCAGGGTGTTGGCGCCGAAGCTGGCACTCGGATAGTCGACTTCGACCAGCCTGAGTTCCGCGCCGGTGCGGTTTTCCACTGTCGTTTCAATGTGGTAGGAGCGGCAGGCGGTCGGCGTAGCGAGCCCGGCGCCCAGGCAAAGCAGCAGAAGTGCCTTGGCGGCTTTCATTCCTTCTCTCCGTTCGCGGGTCCGGCTGAGGCCACCTTCTTCTCCAGCCGGTCCAGGCGGCGGGCAAGCTCGGGAAGACGCTGGAAGAGGGCGACGGCGCGCAGCCACACGCGGTTGTCGAATCCGGGCGAGCCGGAGATCACCTTGCCCGCCGGCACATCGTGGGAGACGGCCGACTGCGCCGTGAGAATGACGCCGTCGCCGAGCTCGCAATGGCCGGCCACCCCGGCCTGTCCGGCGAGAATGGCGTTCGAGCCCACCACGGACGAGCCGGCCAGGCCCACCTGCGCGCAGAGCAAGGTGTTGCTGCCCACCCTGGAGCCGTGGCCCACCTGGACCAGGTTGTCCACCTTGCTGCCGTCGCCGATCTCCGTGGCGCCCACGGTGGCTCGGTCGATGCAGGCGTTGGCCTGGATGTCGACGCGGCTGCCGATGCGGACCGGGCCGGACTGGGGTATCTTTTCCCATTCGCCGGCGTCGTTTTTGGCAAAGCCGAAGCCATCGGCGCCGACGATGACGCCGTTCTCGAGGGTCACGTGGTCGCCGAGCTGGCAGCCCTCGCGGACCACGGCGTGGGCGTGGGCGAAGAAGTGCGAGCCGGTC